>JAUYEK010000365.1 GCA_030691435.1 Sulfuricella sp.
GCCTGACCGATGACGGCCATTGCCCGGATTGCGGCACGGCAATTGCCGGGCGCTTCGAGAAGTTCGTCGAAGCATTCGGCGCGCGCCGCATCCCGGTGGTGATGAGCGCCTTTCATCCCGACGGACATGGCGAGAAGCGCAGCCCCGAATTATGAACATCACTTCTCGCCGTATCCGTCCCCTCTCTCCTACCTCTCCCCCAGAGGGGGAGAGTGATGAGGTGTCGCTTCGCGATGTACACATTTAAGCCATGATTTCCAGACTGGTGCATATCCCCGCCGGGCCGTCCGGCACGATCAGCCTGGAAGGCATGCTGGAGCTGCCTGAAAACGCGACCGGAATCGTACTGTTTGCACACGGCAGCGGCAGCAGCCGCCTCAGCCCGAGGAACAACTACGTCGCGCGCGTGCTGCATGAAGCTGGCCTGGGTACGCTGCTGATCGACCTGCTGACGCCGCATGAAGATACGGATTACGCCACCCGCTTCGACATCCCGCTCCTGACCAGACGGCTGCTGGCCGCAACCCGCTGGCTGCAAAGCGAGCCGGCCACTCTATCCCTCGCCATCGGCTATTTCGGCGCCAGCACTGGCGCGGCGGCGGCTTTACAGGCTGCCGCAGAAGAAGGCAGGAAAATCGCCGCCGTGGTTTCCCGTGGCGGACGCCCCGACCTTGCCGGAGAGGAAGCCCTGAACCTGGTTGCAGCCCCTACCCTGCTGATCGTGGGCGGTTTCGACGACGTGGTGATCGGCCTCAACCAGGAAGCCCATCGCGCCCTGCGCTGCGAGAAGGAATTGATCGTCATCCCCGGTGCAACCCACCTGTTCGAGGAGCCAGGCACGCTGGAACAGGTAGCAAGGCATGCCGCCCACTGGTTCGGCAAGTTCATGCCGCGTTCTGGCGCAGAATCGCGATAACCTCTTCGTCCTCCACCTGCGGGAAATCCATGTAAAACTGCCCAACCGCCTGGAACCACTCCGGCGCTTCCAGGCACACCACCTCGTCAGCGTAGCGCGCCACCTTTTCCAGCGTGTCCGGCGGAGAAACCGGCACGGCGCAAATCAGCTTTTTCGGGCCTTTCGACCGCAGGGCATGCAGCGCCGAAATCATGGTCGCACCGGTAGCCAGGCCATCGTCGAGCACGATCACGATGCGCCCTTTAGGATCGATCGGCGGCCTGATCGGCGTATATTGCGCACGACGGTTACGCATGGTTTCCAGCTGTGCCTTCTTTTCGGCTTCA
>JAUYEK010000087.1 GCA_030691435.1 Sulfuricella sp.
GTGAGCGATTCGATCGTGTTGCCGGACGTGGATGTTGGCCGTGGCGCGCGCTTGACCCGGGTGGTGGTGGACAAGGGCTGCAAGATCCCGGAAGGGCTGGTCGTAGGGGAATATCCCGAGGAGGATGCCAAGCGCTTTTACGTAACAAAAAAGGGGATCACCCTGATTACCCCCGAGATGCTTGGGCAGCAACTGCACCATGTTAGATAACTTAGAGTCCTGAGTTGAAAGTGCTGAGTCCTGAGTAATCCACCAGGCACTCAGTACTCAGCACTCAGCACTCAGCACTGAAACCTATGACTGAAAAAAAACTCCATCTCATCCTGTGCTGGCATATGCACCAGCCGGACTACCGCAATTTGACCACGGGCGAATACATGCTGCCGTGGACCTATTTGCACGCCATGAAGGATTATTCCGACATGGCCTATCACCTGGAAAGCCATCCCAAGGCCAGGGCTGTGTTCAATTTCGTTCCCGTGCTGCTGGATCAGCTGGAGGATTACAGTCGACAATTCGAGGAAGGCAAGCTGCGCGATCCACTGCTTGCCTTGTTGGCTGAAGAGGACCTGAACAACATCTCTTCCGTCAGGCGCGAGCTGGTTTTTGACAGCTGTTTCCGCACCAACCATACCAAGATGATCGACCCTTACCCAGCTTATCGGCGGCTGAGCGATCTGTACAAGCACCATGAGCTGAACGGCGAGGCGAGCCTTGATTTTCTTTCCGGGCAGTATCTGGCGGACCTGCTGGTCTGGTACCACCTGGTGTGGTGCGGTGAAAGCGTGCGGCGCAGCAGCGAGCTGGTGGCCAATCTGATGGCGAAGGGTTCGCATTTCACCCTCGCCGACCGTCGTCACCTGTTCGATCTGATCGGAAAAACCATCCGGGGATTGATTCCGCGTTACCGTAGCCTGGCCGATTCCGGCCAGATTGAAATTTCCACTACGCCCCATTATCACCCCATCGTGCCGCTCCTGATCGACTTCAAGGTGGCGCGGGAATGCATGCCCGGCGTCAGCCTGCCCGAAGCGCCATGCTATCCGGGCGGGCTCAAGCGCGCCTCCTTCCATATTACGTCCGCGATCGAAAGCCACCGCGAGCGTTTTGGCGTCGCGCCGCAGGGCGTCTGGCCCGCCGAGGGCGGCGTGTCGCAGGCGGCGGCAACGGTGTTTGCCGAGCACGGTTGCCGCTGGATGGCGAGCGGAGAAGCCGTGCTGGTTAACAGCCTGCGCGGGCTGGACGGGAGCCAGCCGTTGCCGGCCAGAATGAACTATCTCTATCGGCCTTACCGCCTTGCCACGGGCGATCATGAGATCATCTCCTTCTTCCGCGACGACAGGCTGTCGGACAAAATCGGCTTCGAATATGCGAAGTGGTTCGGCAGGGATGCAGTGGATAATTTCATTCACGAGCTGGAGGAAATCTGGCGGCATACGCCGGCAGGCGAGAGCCCTGTGGTCAGCGTTATCCTGGACGGGGAAAACGCCTGGGAATACTACCCCTACAACGGCTATTATTTTCTCTCCGAAATGTACGATGCGCTGGAGTCGCACCCCTTCATCCGCACCACCACCTTCAAGGATTATCTCGACGGCAGCGCGTCGCAGGACGGTATGCAGGCGCAATTGCCGCTGGGCCTGGTCGAGAACGGAGGAACAACAAGCCCGGCGATGGGCGAATTGCCTTACCTGGTTGCCGGCAGCTGGGTGTATGGCACGTTTTCCACCTGGATCGGAGAGCCCGCAAAGAACCGCGCCTGGGATCTGCTGTGCTCCGCCAAGCAAAGCTTCGACCTGGTCATGGGCAGCGGTCGCCTGAACAAGCAGGAAGCCGACCTCGCACATAAGCAGCTGGCCGATTGCGAGGGGTCGGACTGGTTCTGGTGGTTCGGCGATTACAACCCGCAGCACAGCGTAGAGAGTTTCGACAAACTGTACCGGGACAACCTGTCGAACCTCTACCGGCTGTTGCAACTGCCCGTTCCCGAGGAACTCGGCAAGCCGATCAGCCATGGCGGCGGCAGCCCAGAGGCGGGCGGCGCGATGCGGCGGGCAACTTGATAGCACAGTAGGGTGGGCACGCCTTTGTGCCCACGCGGTCAGTGAAAGTGATTTCCGCGTGGGCACAAAAACCGTGCCCACCCTACCAAACTCAGCACTCAGGACTTTCGATAATGACCAAACCCATTTCCCTTCTGCTCGGCGTTCACGCCCACCAGCCTGTCGGCAACTTTCCGGAAGTGCTGGAGGATGCGCACCTGCGCTGCTATCGTCCGTTCATCCACACCCTGCACCGCTTCCCGGACTTCCATTTTGCCGTGCATTTTTCCGGCTGGCTGCTGGACTGGCTGTTTCAGCACTACCCCGAAGACATGGCGCTGCTGCGCGAAATGGTCAAGCGCGGACAGGTCGAGCTGTTCGGCGCCGGCGATACCGAACCGGTGCTGGCGGTGATTCCCCATCGCGATCGCGTCGGGCAGGTGACGCGGCTGTCCGACAAGCTGGAAAAGAAGCTGGGCCAGCGACCGACAGGCGCATGGCTGACCGAGCGGGTGTGGGAGGCAACGGTGGTGCCGGCGCTGGCGGATGCCCGCATTCGCTACGTGACGGTGGACGACTATCATTTCTTCTGCGCCGGCAAGACCGCGGCTGAACTGGATGGCTTCTACACCACCGAGGAGGACGGTCGCCAGCTCGACCTGTTCCCGATTTCCGAGGAGCTGCGCTATCGCTTCCCATTTTCGCCCGCCGACGAGGCGGTGGCCTACCTGGAGGGCCTGGCCGACGAAGGGCGCACTGCGGCGGTGTATTTCGACGACATCGAGAAATTCGGCATCTGGCCGGAAACCTACGAATGGGTGTACGAGAAGGGCTGGCTGGTGAGCTTCATCGAGGGCGTACTCGCATCAGGGAAAATCCGCACGCAGCGCTACAGCGATTATCATACTGCCGCCAAAACGCGCGGCGTGGTGTACCTGCCCACCACCTCCTATAGCGAGATGAACGAATGGACCCTGCCGGCTTCTGCTGCCAACCAGTATGCGGATCTGGTGGCGCGGGCCAAGGCCGAAGGGTGGTTCGTCCGGGACAAGGCGTTCCTGCGCGGCGGCATGTGGAAAAATTTCATCACCCGCTATCCCGAGGCCAACTGGATGCACAAGCGCATGCTGGGCCTGTCCGAACGCCTGGACAAATTGCCGCCGAACAGGAAGAAACCGGTGATGCTCGATGCCCTTTATCGCGCCCAGGCTAACGATGCCTACTGGCATGGTCTGTTCGGCGGGCTTTACCTGCCGCACCTGCGGCGTGCGGTGTATCATGCCATCGTCGAACTGGAAGGCAGCCTCGACCAGTGCGATCCCCGTCCGGAAAGAACCCGGTTCGATTGCGACCTGGATGGCCAGGACGAGATTTTCCTGCACAATTCAGCTATCCAGGCGGTGGTGCGGGTGGACGGCAACGCCAGCGTGATCGAGTTCGACAGCTACCCGCTGCGCCATAATTTCGCCGACAGCCTGATGCGCCAGACCGAGCACTACCATCGAAAAATCCATCTGCGCGAGGGTCCGGGCCAGCACGAAGGCGCCGGCATTGCCTCGGCACATGATCGCGTCACCTTCAAGCACGAAATTCATCCGGATGATCTGGCTACCGATGTGCGCCCGCGCGGCCTGTTCGTCGACAGCATTCAGCCGGAGGGCGGCGAATTCGCGGCCTTGCAGGATTACCAGCTGAAGACGGAGCGCGATTCGTCCCTGACCTTTACCGGTGGCGGGGTGGAAAAACGGCTGCACTTGTCTGAAAACCGGCTGGAAGCGAGCTACCGCTTCGGCAAGGAAACCTGCGGCACGTTCACTACCGAAATCAATCTGGCCATGCCGAGCTGCGACGGCCCGGCAGGGAAGTTCGTTTTCGCGGGCCAAGTGCCGGGCGGTTTCGGCCAGTTGATGGAGCTGGATTCGGCCAGGGAATTGCTGCTCGACGACGATGTCCTGGGCGGTGCGGTGAAACTGACCTTGAGCGAGCCGGGCCGCCTTGTCAGCCGGCCCCACTTCAGCGTGTCGCAGTCCGAGGCCGGCTTCGAAAA
>JAUYEK010000387.1 GCA_030691435.1 Sulfuricella sp.
GCCACTGACCCGCAACCGCGCCGACGCCAGCAACGCGCCCCAGGCGATGAACGTGGAGTATTACCGCCAGCGCGCCTCGACCGGCCTGATCATCAGCGAAGGCTCGCAGATTTCGCCCTCTGCCGTCGGCTACCCGGCCACCCCCGGCATCCACAGCGCCGAGCAGATCGCCGGCTGGCAGCAGGTAACCGAAGCGGTACACAGCCGCAACGGTCGCATCTTTTTGCAACTGTGGCACTGCGGTCGCGTCTCTCACCCTTCGCTGCTGCCCGGCAGCGAACTGCCGGTCGCTCCCTCCGCCATCCGACCGGAAGGCGACGCCTTCACCTATCAGGGCCCGCAACCCTTCGTCACGCCGCGCGCACTGGAAGCCAGCGAGCTGCCGGGCATCGTCGAGGATTACCGCAAGGCGGCGCAGAACGCGCTGGCAGCCGGTTTCGACGGGGTGGAAATCCATGCGGCGAACGGCTACCTGCTCGACCAGTTCATCCGCGACGGCTCCAACCAACGCACCGACGCCTACGGCGGCTCGCTGGAAAACCGCTGCCGCCTGCTGCTCGAAGTCACCCGGGCCGTCTCCGATGTGTGGGGGGCGAACCGCGTCGGCGTGCGGCTTTCCCCGCTCAACCCGTTCAACGACATGCACGACTCCAACCCGCAAAAAACCTTCGAATACGTGGCGACAGCGCTGAGCCCCTTCGGTCTGGCCTACCTGCATGGCATGGAAGGCGCCATCGGCGAGAGCAAACATGCGCCGCAGGAATTCGATTCCACGCCCTTCCGGCGCTGCTTCAAGGGCGCCTACATCGCCAACGGCGGCTACGACCGGGTGCTCGCCGAGGAAGCCCTGGCCACGGGCTATGCCGACCTGGTGGCCTTCGGCGTATTGTTCATCGCCAACCCGGACTTGCCGGAACGCTTCGCCAAAAATGCCGCGCTTAACGAGCCCGACCCGAACACTTTCTACGGCGGCGACGAAAAAGGCTATACCGACTACCCGTTTCTCTCTTAACAACAAGGAACAGCTATGCAAACCAAAACCGCCTCAACCCAGGTCGACATTCACGACATCATCGCCAGGCGCTGGAGCTGCCGCGCCTTCGACGCAAGCAAACCGGTCAGCCGGGAGCAGATCGTCGCATTGCTGGAAGCCGCGCGCTGGGCGCCCTCCTGCTTCGGCGACGAGCCGTGGCGCTTCATCGTGTGGGATAAAAACAGCGATGCCGCCGCCTGGCAGGAGGCCTTCGACTGCCTGGGGGAATGGAACCAGAACTGGGTGAAAAACGCTCCGGTGCTGATGCTGACCACCGCCAACAGC
>JAUYEK010000394.1 GCA_030691435.1 Sulfuricella sp.
GATCAGGTCAGCGGCGGCGTAACGCTGGCGAATCAGGCCGGCTCGGCCATCATCCAGATCAAGAACGGGGCAGAGCAGGTGGTTGGCGTCGTCAACGAAATCTCCTCGGCCCTGGCCGAGCAGAGCAGCGCCAGCAATGATATCGCCAGCCAGGTGGAGAAAGTGGCGCAAATGACCGAAGAGAACAGCGCCGCCGCAGCCGAAACCGCCAGTGCCGCAAATAACCTGCAAGAATTGGCAAATAACATGCAGTCCGCGGTGAGCCGGTTCAAGATTTAACCCCAACATGAAACGACGGTACGTAGGAGCGGGCTTGCCCGCGATAGATGCCGCTGATCGCGGGCAAGCCCGCTCCTACATCCATCTAATTCAACATGACTACCTACTACTAGCAGCATTCATTTTGACCTACATGGCGCCCTGGAGCATGATCGCCGCAGCCGACGACCTCCCGTCCGCCTCCGGCAAAGAGCAGCGCTGCCCGGTATGCGGCATGATTCCGGCCAACTATCCCAAGTGGCGAACCCAGATCGTCTTCAGGGACGGCACCGTGACCGCCCTCGATTCTCCCGCGGAAATGTTCCGCTTTCTCGGCAACATGGCGAAGTACGACAGCAAGCACACATCAGCCGACATTGCCGAAATTCAGGCTACCGACTTCATCAGGAAAAGCCCGGTCGATGCACGGCGAGCCTCTTACGTCTCCGGATCGTCGGCCAGGGGACCAATGGGGCCGGACCTGCCGGCCTTCGAGAACAGGGCCGATGCCGAGTTCTTTGTCCGGACAGCGGGCGGCAGGACATTGAACTTCGACCAGGCCGCAAAGGAAACCGGAAGCGCTTCCGCCCGGTGACCGAACGACGCGGAACCTGTTCCCGGATTCATCCTCCAACGGACAGGGCGCTTGCGCCACCCGTGACGATGAAAATCGCGCGATCTTTTGTAGGAGCGGCCTTGGCCGCGATTCCACCGTTGATCGCGGCCAAGGCCGCTCCTACCCTAACCGGTGGTCATTGCGTCAACCGCCTGTGCTCTCTACAATAGACCCCCCGGTTGCAAGACAGCCAATGCGTTATTCAGGAAGCCCAATGAATCAGGAAGTTGGCATTCAAACCGCCCCCTCCAGTGAAATTAAAGCCTCAGCCCACGGGACCTACAAGATCCCGGCGCTGCGAGTTTTATCCGAAATCACCAGCAGCCTGTCCAGCGACGATAATCTGGACTCGCTGCTGGAGCGCTTTCTCGGCACCATGGTCAAGCTCGCCGGCGCGGATGCCGGCGCAGTGCGGGTATTGACCGCCGACGGCCTGTATCTGCGGCTGGTAGGCGCGCTCGGGCTTCCTCCCGAGGTGCTCGAACAGGAGCGCTATATCCCGGTCGAGTGCGGCGTCTGCGGCGAAGCCGCGCGCGAGCATACCGTCCACAACAGCACCGACCTGAAAGCCTGCGAGGAGCGCACCGCCCACAACTACTTCGGCAAGCAATGCCTGCGGGTGGTGGCGGTGCCGCTGCGCTATCAGGGCAAGATGATGGGGGTGTACAACCTGTTCATGGCTACCGACAGCCCGGTACCGGAAGACGTATCGCTCCTGTTTCACTCGATCAGCGAACACCTCGGCATGGCGCTGGAAAACGCCAGGCTGACGCGGGAAAACCTGCGCATCAGCCTGACCAACGAGCGCCAGATGCTGGCCAACGAACTGCACGACTCGCTCGCCCAAACCATGGCCTACATGAAAATGCGCCTGCCGCTGTTGCGCGATGCCGTGGCGAACCGCGACGAGGCGCGCTCCAACAAATACGTCAACGATCTCGGTCAGGCGCTGGATTCCGCCTATGCCGAATTGCGCGAACTGCTCACCCAGTTCCGCAACCGGATGGACCCGCGCGGCTTGCTGCCGGCACTGTACGATATCGTCGGCAATTTTTACGACAAGACCGGCATCACCATCGAATTCATCAACCACGCACCCGACATCAACCTCAGCCCCGACCGGGAAGTCCAGGTCTACCACATCGTGCGGGAGGCACTGAACAACGTATCCAAGCACTCCCGCGCCAACCATGTGAGCCTGGAAATCGAAATCAGGCAAAGCCGCTACGTCTTCAGCGTCGAGGATAACGGCATCGGCATCGCCGGGAAAATCAACGCTGACAGCGGCATGCACCTCGGCCTCAACATCATGCGCGAACGGGCCAAACACCTGAATGCCGAAGTGACCGTCACCCCGGGCGAGAAGGCCGGCACCCGGGTCACCCTGAGTTTCCCGGTCTCCGCCGGACGCAGGGGGGACAACCGATGAGTGGCCCGATTCGCGTCGTGCTGGTCGACGACCATACCCTGTTCCGCATGGGCCTGGCCGAATTGCTCGAGCAGCGCGGCAGTATCAAGGTGGTGGGCGTCACCGGCAATCCGGACGAGGCGCGCCGCCTCCTGACCGAGCAGCAGCCGGACGTGCTGGTGATGGACCTGCACATGCCGCCGCTCGACGGCCTTACCCTGTTCCGCCAGCTGCGCCAGGAGGGTTTTACCACCCCCACCCTGATGCTGACGGTCAGCAATGCCGAGGAGGATCTCTCCAATGTGTTGCGTGCCGGCGCCCGCGGCTATCTGCTCAAGGACATGGAGCCGGACGACGTGGTGGATGCGATCCTGCGCGCTTCACGCGGCGAAACCGTAGTGGCCCCCGCGATGACCATGAAGCTGGTCAAGCTGCTGCAAAAAGACCAGCCGGCCAGCTCCTCGGCTTCGATGCTCGACTCGCTCACCCAGCGCGAGCGCGAAATCCTCACCCATCTGGCGCAGGGCGAAAGCAACAAGGTGATTGCCCGCGCGCTCGACATCAGCCACGATACCGTCAAGCTCCACGTTCGCCACATTCTTGCCAAACTCAACCTGACTTCGCGCGTTGAGGCGGCCGTCTTTGCTGTAGAGCACAAATTCAGCACCCAAAACAGCCAGCTCACCAGCTAATCGCCTTACCTGATAACTAACGGATTTTACGATATGGATTTTTTCCCGATATTTTTCGACATCAAAAATAAACCCTGCCTGGTCGTCGGCGGCGGCGAAGTGGCGACGCGCAAGGCGGGGATGCTGATGCAGTCCGGCGGCCTCATCACCGTCGTCGCACCCGAGCTGACCAACACCCTGAAAGAGCTGGCGGATGCGGGAAAAATCACCCATGTCGCGGAAAAATTTCGCCCCGAACATCTCGGCGAAGCCGTCCTGGTCATTGCCGCCACCGATGACCGCACTGCCAACGAACAAGTCTCCGTGGCCGCGAAAAAACTGCGAATTCCGGTCAACGTGGCGGACAACCCGGATTTATGCTCCTTCATCATGCCCTCGGTGATAGACCGCTCGCCGCTGGTCATCGCGATTTCCAGCGGCGGCACTTCGCCGGTGCTGGCACGGGTAATACGATCCAAGCTGGAAACCTTCATCCCGGCGGCCTACGGGCGGCTGGCGCACTTTGCGGCGAGCTTCCGCGACCAGGTCAAAGACCGCATCCTGCCTGCCAGGCGCCGAATTTTCTGGGAAAAAGTCCTGCAGGGCCCGGTGGCCGAGATGGTGCTTTCCGGGCAAGACCAGACCGCGAGGGACGCACTGCAAAAAATACTCGCAGCCGATTCCGACGACACCCCGCCGCGCGGCGAAGTCTACCTGGTCGGCGGTGGCCCCGGCAACCCCGACCTGCTCACCTTCCGCGCCCTGCGCCTGATGCAGCAGGCCGATGTGGTGGTCTACGACAACCTGGTTTCCCCGGCGGTACTGGAACTGGCGCGGCGCGACGCCGAACGCATCTATGTCGGCAAGGAGCGCAACAAACACACCATGCGCCAGGAAAACATCAACGAGCTGCTGGTCAAGCTGGCCCAGGAAGGAAAGCGCGTAGCGCGGCTGAAAGGCGGCGACCCCTTCGTGTTCGGCCGCGGCGGCGAGGAAATCGAAACCCTGGCGGCTCACGGCATCCCGTTCCAGGTCGTGCCCGGCATCACCGCCGCCACCGGCGTTTCATCCTACGCCGGCATCCCGCTGACCCACCGCGACTACGCCCAATCCTGCGTGTTCGTCACCGGGCATCTGAAGGACGGCAGCGTCAACATCGACCTCACCGGCATCGCCAAAACCAACCAGACCATCGTTATCTACATGGGACTGCTCGGGCTGCCGACACTATGCAAAGAACTGGTCGCCCACGGCTTGCCGATCACCACGCCGGCCGCCATCGTGCAACAGGGCACTACCTACCAGCAAAAGGTCGTTACCGGCACGCTGGCAACCCTGCCGGAACTCGCGGTCAATGCAAAAATGAAACCTCCGACCCTGATCATCGTCGGTGAAGTAGTGAAACTGCACGACAAGCTCGCCTGGTTCAAGCCGGAACCGATTGAGGGTGGGTCGGACTTCGTACAAACAAGTAGCGATTAGGGGCGACGGCGGCATGGGGTGTTAAAAACCGGTTAAAGTCCAGATAAAAATTGAAGCGCCTTGATTTCAAATTAAGTTTAGAGTTGTTGCCGTGTTCATAAACCAACCCGATAAAATATTTAGTGTTTTATTGGGGTCTACTTTACGTTGGAACCCAAAACAAGCTAGCCTATCCCGCGTAGTGATACAAATTCGCACCATCAAACTCAAAGAGGAGAATGCCCGTGGACTTCATTGATCACCTTCGTGTGCTTTCGTCGCGTGTCGCGGCCAACAAGGACAATA
>JAUYEK010000399.1 GCA_030691435.1 Sulfuricella sp.
CCTGTTCCGCAGGGATGGCAGCCCGAACCGCTGGGGGCAGTACGACACCGGCGCCGCCGCCGAGAATCTATGTCTGCAAGCGGTGGCTTCGGGGCTGATGGCGCACCAGATGGGCGGCTTCGACGTGGAAAAGACGCGCAGCACTTTCAACATTCCCAAAGAATTCGCATTGATGGCGATGATCGCGGTGGGCCACCAGGGCGAGCCGGAAGTGCTCAACAACGAGCTGAAAGAGCTGGAACTGGCGGATAGGGCGAGAACACCGCTGGGCGCGCATTTCTTCGAGGGCGACTGGGGCGTGCCGGTAAAGGGCTAGTCTGCGACCTTCCCCCTCGCCTGCTTGGTCTCGCTACGCTGCCGTTTGGTTTCCAGCCTGCGTTTTTTCGATGCCTTGGTCGGCTTGGTGGCAATGCGCGGCTTGGGCTTCTCGGCGGCATGGCGAATCAGCTCCACCAGACGAGTGATTGCATCCTGCCGGTTGCGCTCCTGCGTGCGATGGCGCTTGGCCTCGATCAGCAGCTCGCCCTCGTTGGTCAGGCGGTTCCCCGCCAGCTTCATCAGTCGGGCACGCACATCTTCGGGTAGCGAAGGAGAGCGGGCCACGTCAAAGCGCAACTGCTCCGCAGTGGATACCTTGTTGACATTCTGCCCGCCCGGCCCGGAAGCGCGGATGAACTGCAGTTCGATTTCGTTCTCGTCGATGGCGAGCTGTGAAGTAATCCGTATCATGCCGCCCATGGTAGCAACCGACCGCTTGCCATGAAAGAAATAATCGCGTCAAATCCAATCGGCATGGAATTATTTAGCGAATGAGGCAAGAAATGTCAGCCCGGATAACTCCCCAACACATCCTCGACTTCTGGTACTCGAAAGAGATGCAAGGCCGCTGGTTTTCATCAACGCCAGCGCTGGATGACAAGATCTGCGGCCAATTCGAGTCGCTATGGCGCAAGGCCGCCGCAGGGGAACTCGACGGATGGAAAGAGACGCCCGATGGCTGCCTGGCCTTGGCCATCGTGCTCGACCAGTTGCCGCTGAACATGTTTCGCGGCAAGGCGGAGAGCTTCAAAACCGAGCAGCAGGCGGTCGAAATCGCCAAACACGCTATCGGCAAAGGCTACGACCAGCGCTTGCCGGCAGGGCGCCCGGCCTTTCTGTACATGCCGTTGATGCACAGCGAGAACCTTGCAGACCAGAATCTTTCAGTCAGGCTGTTCGCAGCAGCGAAGCTCGAAAGCAACCTGCGTTTTGCGCAACACCATCGGGAACTGATCCGGAAATACGGGCGTTTTCCTCACCGCAACCGCATCCTCGGACGGCAAAGCACGCCCGAGGAAATCGAGTATCTTGCTTCCAGGGAAGCATTTCTGGGCTAACGCACATAGCGCCCGCGCCACCCCGTATCATGAATGTCGCCATGTGCGCCCCCTCTCTCCTAACTCTCTCCCACGAGGGGAGAGAGGGATGAAGTGTCGCTATGCGACGTTCACGCTAACGCAGCGCTCCCGCTTCTGTCCGACCCGGCGCTCGCCGTGGCATAATAGCCACAAGTTTTTTTGCGAGTTGGGCAACAAGCCGCCCATCCCTGCTTACCCCGTTTCATTCACCATTGCGGAGATAAAATCCATGAAACTGCACTTGATCGCCCTCTTCTTCGGCCTGCTGTTTTCCCTCGGCGCCCATGCCGCCAATCCCATGGTGGAGATGAAGACCAACCTTGGCAGCTTCACGCTCGAACTCTACCCGGACAAAGCGCCGAAGACCGTGGAAAACTTCCTCAAATACGCCAAGGGCGGCTTCTACAAGGGCACGGTATTCCACCGCGTGATCGACAACTTCATGATCCAGGGCGGCGGCTACGATACTTTCCTGCGGGAAAAGGAAGCCTATCACCAGATACGCAATGAGGCCAACAACGGCCTGAAGAACGAGGTCTACACCATCGCCATGGCGCGCACCAGGAATCCCCATTCCGCCGTCGCGCAGTTTTTCGTCAACGTGAAGGACAACGCCTTTCTCGATCATACCGCGCCAACCGTGGACGGCTGGGGCTATACCGTGTTCGGCAAGGTGGTGAAAGGCCAGGAAACAATATTGAAAATTTCCAAGGTAAAAACCGGCACGCGCGACCCCCTGCCCTCGGATGTGCCGCTGGAGAATGTGGTGATCGAGGACGTGAAGGTGCTGCCGTAACCCGATGTCCGCCGCCTACACCTGGTCCTCCATCCTCGGCATCGTCCGCGAGCACAAGAAGGATCTGATCGGCGCTCATATCGTCGCCATCCTGGCGGCGGTGGCGAGCGTGCCGATTCCGCTCCTGATGCCGTTGCTGGTGGACGAGGTGCTGCTGCACCAGCCCGGGCGCATGGTGGCGTGGCTGAACGGTCTCTTCTCCCCCGCCTGGCACGGCCCGGTGCTGTATATCGGCGCGGTGCTGGCGGCCACTCTGGTGCTGCGGCTGATTGCGCTGATCCTGGGCGTGTGGCAGGGGCGCAGCTTCACCCTGATCGCCAAGGACGTGGTGTTCCGCATGAGGGAGCAGATGCTGCTGCGTTTGAGCCGCATCGCCATGTCGGAGTACGAAACGCTGGGCAGCGGCGCGGTCGCTTCCCACTTCGTCAAGGATCTCGATGCGGTGGACAATTTCATCGGCGCCTCGGTGTCCAAATTCCTGGTGGCGCTGCTCTCCATCATCGGCACCGCCGTCGTGCTGTTGTGGATGCACTGGCAGCTGGCGCTGTTCATCCTGCTGCTCAATCCGGCGGTAATCTATTTCACCACGGTGCTGGGCAAGCGCGTGAAGGATTTGAAGAAGCGCGAAAACAGCGCTTTCGAGCTGTTCCAGCAGGCGCTCACCGAAACCCTGGACGCAATCCAGCAAATCCGCGCCATCAACCGCGAACACCACTACATTGCCCAGGTGATCGACCGGGCGCGCGGCATCCGCACCCACGCCGCCGCTTTCTCGTGGCAAAGCGATGCGGCCGGGCGGCTGTCGTTCATGGTGTTCCTGTTCGGCTTCGACGTATTCCGCGCCATCAGCATGCTGATGGTGGTGTATTCCAATCTCAGCATCGGCCAGATGATGGCGGTATTCGGCTACCTCTGGTTCATGATGGGGCCGGTGCAGGAAATCCTCGGCATCCAGTATGCTTTTTACGCCGCCAAGGCGGCCCTGGGGCGCATCAACCGCCTGCTCGAGCTGAAGGAAGAGCCGCATTACCCGCACCTGAAAGATCCCTTCGCCGGCAAGCACACCGTCGGCGTCGAAGTGGAAAACGTCTGTTTCAGCTATGGCGATACGCCGGTGCTGAACGGCGTCAGCCTGACCATCCGGTCGGGCGAGAAGGTGGCGCTGGTGGGCGCTTCAGGCGGCGGCAAGTCGACCCTGGTGCAGGTGATTCTCGGCCTCTACCCGCCCACATCCGGCACGGTGAATTTCGATGGCGTGCCGATGACGGAAATCGGCATGGAAGTGGTGCGCAGCCATGTCGCCACCGTGCTGCAACATCCGGCGCTATTCAACGACACGGTGCGCATGAACCTGACCCTGGGCCGCGAACTCACCGACGAGCAGCTGTGGCAGGCTCTGGAAGTGGCGCAGTTGGCCGACACCGTGCGCGAACTGCCGGACGGCCTGGGCACCATCGTCGGCCGCCAGGGCGTGCGCCTCTCCGGCGGGCAGCGCCAACGCCTGGCGATCGCGCGCATGGTGCTGTCCGACCCCCAGGTGGTGATCCTCGACGAAGCCACCTCGGCGCTCGACGCCGAAACCGAGGCGAAACTGCACGACGCGCTGCGCGAATTTCTGAAAAACCGCACCACCCTGATCATCGCCCACCGCCTGAGCGCGGTAAAACAAGCTGACCGGGCCTACGTGTTCGATGGCGGCCAGATCATCGAGGAAGGCATGCACGATGAGCTGATCAAGGGTGACGGGCTTTACAGCCGGCTATATGGGCGGCTGCAGCACTGAGGGGGGAGGGTGTAGGCTGGGGTAAGCGAAGCGCACCCCAGCATGGTTGCCTGGCAAAGCGCTGGGATTCGGTTCCCTCATCCCAGCCTACGCATTAAGCCGCCATATTCGTATTCAACGTCACGTAGCGCACCTCGAGGATTTCCAGCTCTTCCACCCCGCCCGGCGTGCGCAGCGTCACCATGTCGCCCTCGCGCGCCTTGAGCAGCGCCCGCGCCAGCGGCGAGACCCAGCTGATCATCCCCCGTCCGGCATCGGCCTCATCCACGCCGACGATGCTGTAGGCGTGTTCCACTCCATCCTGGCCGCACACCGTCACGGTGGCGCCGAAGAACACCTGGTCGCACTCCTCGCGCGCGCCCGGGTCGACCACCTCGGCGTTGTCCAGGCGTTTGGAGAGGAAGCGGATGCGCCGGTCGATCTCGCGCAACCGCTTCTTGCCGTAAATGTAATCCCCGTTTTCCGAACGGTCGCCATTGGAAGCGGCCCAGGTAATGGTTTTCACCAGCGCCGGACGCTCCACCTTCCATAGCTGATCGAACTCGTCCTTGAGGCGCTGGTATCCCGTCGGGGTGATGTAGTTTTTCAATCCCTGGGGAAGCTGCTGCGCCGGCTCTATCTCCTCGTCGGCGTCATCGTCGGTTTCCCTGGTAAAAGCCTTGCTCATGGCTGCATATCTTTCCGAATAAATATTGGCATGGAACCGCTGCCCCGACCGATAGCACAAACGGGGCATAATACGGTATATTCGATGGCGTCACCCTCTCTCCGACCCCTGCGCAATGAACCTGACAACCGACGCGATCAGCAATCCCGATCCCTATTACATCAAGAGCGTCACGGAATTCAGCGAAAGCCGGGAAGTCGTCAGCAGCGCGGATATCTACTCGAGCACCAGCATCAAGCTGGTCGCCAAGGGGACGCGCATCGACAGGAGTTTCTACGACAAGCTGGCCAAGCACAAGCTGACAGCCTCGCCTATCGACAGATGTCTCAGCGTCAGGGGCGCGGTCACACCCTATGACCTGGCACTCGACGCCACCCGCTTGCTGGATAAAGAACCCCAGCTGGCGCGCATGGCCAATGCACTGCCCGACAAGCTGCTGCTGCGGAATGGCCTGTCGCAAATTTACCTCAACGATACCCTCGCCTTCAAGCTCACCCTGGCGCGCGAGAAACGTCCGGCGTTTTACCAGCACAGCATCCGCATCGCCCTGATTAGCCTTTACCTCGGCGCCTGCCTCAACCTCGACCGGGGATCCTTGAACACCCTGGCGACGGCGGCGGTATTCCATGACCTCGGCGAGCTGCACATCGATCCCGCCCTGCTCGATGCCATCCATCCGCTCAGCCCGCAGGAGCGCCAGCACATTTACGCCCACCCCATGATCGGCTACCTGATCCTGAAGGAATTCCCCGAGTACCACCCGCACATCGGCAGGGCCGTACTGGAACACCATGAACGGCTCGACGGCAGCGGCTACCCGCGCAACCTCAAGAGCGACAAAATCAGCCGGCTCGGCCAGATACTGGCGGTAGCCGAAGTTGCCGGCAGCCTGTGCGGGCGCAGCGACCAGGCCGATGCCTGCGCTCGCGTGGAAATCATTCTCAAGCTCAACCCGGGCCAGTTCTGCGGCGACCTGGTGAAATATTTGTCCGCGATTGCCCGGCAGGGCAAGTCACCCCTCACACCGGAAGCGGGCGCGGACTTGGCCAAGATTCGCGCCAGGCTGGAAAACTTCAGCCATATCCTGGACGGCTGGAACCAAACCTATGCCCCCTACCGCGAAACCCAACCGCAGGACTACCTGGCTTATACCCACGAACGGCTGGCCAGCTTGGAGAAAGGGCTGTTCGACATCGGCTTCAATTCGGCCGGGGTGGACGCCCTTACCGAGAACATCGAAGATGACCCGCGCAGCCTGGCCGAACTCGATCTCCTGGTGGATGAAACCGGCTGGCAACTGAAAGACGTCGTCTACGAAATCAGGCGGCAGTGGCCCAAACTCGAAACCGACCCCGACCCGGCGGCTCTGGCGCTGAAAACCTGGGCCAGCCAGGCCGAACAGCTATTGGGTTAGTCGCCCTCGGCTTCGGCCAGCGCCTCGGCGACGATTTCCCGCACCTCACTGTCTTCGTCGTCGAGGCAGGCGCGCAACCAGGGCGCCACTTGCCGGCCACCGATCAGCGACAGGAAATGGCAGGCATCGGCCCGGGTGAGCGCGTCGCCATTCCTGGCCAACGCCCCCAAATCGGGAATCATCTCCTCGGCAAGCCCGCTGCCATGCAGCTCTTCAAGCACCGCCCCTATCCCCAGGCGCACCGCCATGCCGGCATCCGGCCTTTCCATCAGGCGCACCAGCGCCCGCAGCCGTGACGGCTCCTGTCGCCCCACCTCCTCTACCTTGGCGCGACGTCCGCTGGTCAGCATCTGAAAGAAATAGTCTGCCATGCCGTCGATACTGTCGGCCTGTTCGGCCCAATGGCGCAGCTCGGCAGGAGTCTGCATGCCCTCCAGCTCGAACGGGCCGATCCTTACCCACGGCACCGTCCTTACCCCAAGTTCCGCCGCGCGCTCCGGGTGAATCGCGACATTGACCGCTTCCAGCCGCCCGATCACGCCCTCCTTGAGCAGGCCGCTCAAGCCCTCCAGCACCGCCTGGCAGTGCGGGCAGCCGGGCGCGAGCAGCAGCAGGGCATCGGGAATAGCGTTTTGATTCATGGCGTTCACCTGACAACAATCTCGGCAGCAGAATAGATGCGACAGTGGACCATATTAGCACTTAATGATATTTTATCGAATTGCGCCAGGGAGCCCTAATCCCCTTCCTCGGCGCCCATCATTTTTATGGAGAAACAAGCATGGCAACCGTTGACCTTAACCAGGGCAATTTCGAGGGCGCCGTCATTGGCAATGACATCGTGATCGTGGATTTCTGGGCGCCGTGGTGCGGCCCGTGCCGCTCCTTCGCCCCCACCTACGAGCAAATATCGGAAAAACACCCCGACATCACCTTTGCCAAGATCAACACCGAAGAGGAAACCGGGCTTGCCGGCCATTTCCAGATCCGCTCGATCCCGACCCTGATGGTGTTTCGCGAAAAAGTGGTCATCTACGCCGAACCCGGCGCCTTGCCTGCCTCCGGGCTGGAGCAGCTGATCGAACAGGTGCGCGGGCTCGACATGGTGGCAGTGCATAAGCAGATCGAGGCCGAGGAGGCCCAGCGCGGCTAGCAACCTGCTGCGGTTCAAAAGCCTTTTTAAGGATCAACCTCGTGCCGCAGCGTTTCACGCAACAGCGGCACGGTGATCGGGCGCTGGGTTTCGAGGGAGTAGCGGTCGAGCGTATCCAGCGCCCCCAGCAGCGATGGCAGGTCACGCCGCCAGTGGCGCAGCAGGTATTCCGCCACCCCAGCCCCGAGCCGGAAGCCGCGGCTTGCGGCATGGGCGTGCAGCGCCTGCACCTTCTCGTCGTCGCTGAGGCCATGAATTTGATAGACCAGTCCCCAGCCGAGCCGGGTCACCACGTCCGGGCGCATAGCGAGCTGTGCCGGGGCGCACGGCCCGCTGGTCAGGAGCCTCCCCCGGCCTTCGCGCAGCCGGTTGTAAAGATTGAACAGCGCGATCTGGCCCTCGCCGTCGAGCCGGTCGACATCGTCGAGCGCCACCGCGTCGTAACCGTCCAGATCATCCGGCAGCGCCGCGCCGCACTGCACGTAAACCGATTTCAACCCGCGCCGTGAAACAGCCTCCGCAAAAGCATGCAGCAAATGCGTCTTGCCGCTGCTGGGCTCGCCCCACAGGTAAATGAAGCGCTCCGGCTGCGCGCCGACGGCGCTTTCGCCCAGGGCTTGCAGCACTTCCGCATTGCGCCCGGCAACAAAGTTGTCCAGCGTGGGGGTGAAGTCAGGGGAGATTTCGAGCAGTAGCTGTTTCATTTTTTAACCCAGATTATCCATTCAGAGCCAAAACACCACTGTGGGAGCGGCGCCCTCGCCGCGATTTGTGGCCGCATTCGCGCCGGGGGCGGCGCTCCTACACGCACAAGCATTCCAATGGACAATCCGGGTTTAATGGAAAATCAGGATATCGGTATTCTACCAGCTTGAGCGGCGACCGCAGCGGTTCGTAAAAACCGGGTATGATTCGGCGTTTCATTCATCCTGTTTTATCGCCGATGGACTTCACGGATTTGCTTTTCATCCTGTTGCTTGCCGCGCTGGCCGGATTCTGGCTCGACAGCCTGCGCGCCCTCGAAACCGCGCGAAATGCGGGCAAACGCGCCTGCAACGGCGCAGGAGTCCAGTTTCTCGACGACACGGTCACCGTCACCGCCTTGGCACTGAGGCGCAACGCAGCAGGACACATGGCGATCCGGCGGAGCTATCGTTTCGAGTTCAGCGATACCGGCGATAACCGGCTGGAAGGCACGCTCGTATTGCTGGGCGCATGGGTTGAATCGGTGGAGATGGAACCGTTCCGGTTCACACCATAAACACCGGGTTAAAGCTCAAGAACCATCCTGTAAAGTGCTACCAAAATGAAACAAATTTCACCCAAGGTCTAGCCATGAAAACATTCAAATTAATTATCGCTTGACTTGTCAAAATATAAGGCGTAAAAACTCTCTGGTGTTTGGATTCAAGTTTTTTGCACTATCGGTTTCGCCGTTTGCAGTCTTGGAATTCAGGCATTTTCGCGGGTCTTCCCGTATTTTTATTAGCAAGGGACTACGTAATGGCAACTGGTACTGTAAAATGGTTTAACGATTCCAAGGGTTTCGGCTTCATCACTCCGGACGACGGCAGCGAAGATCTGTTCGCGCACTTCTCCGCGATTCAGATGGGCGGATTCAAAACCCTTAAAGAAGGTCAAAAGGTGCAGTTTGAAATCACCCAAGGCCCCAAGGGTAAGCAAGCTTCAAACATCCAGGCCGCCTAAGTTATAGCGCTTGAATGCTGCGCCCCGGAGCCACGGCTCCGGGGCGTTTTTACTTGTGCCGAGCCAGATCAGTCTCGGTACAAACCGCTGTCGAGATAGTTCTTCCGCAACAACCGCAGCCCCACCAGCAACACTGCGCTCATCGGCAATGCCAGCAGCACGCCGAAGAACCCGAACAGCTGTCCGAACGCCAGCACGGCAAAAATCACTGCGACCGGATGCAGGCCGATACGGTCGCCCACCAGCCAGGGCGTCACCACCACACCTTCCAATACCTGGCCTGCGCCGAATACGACCCATACCGGGATCATCCCGCCCAGGTTCTGGAACTGCATCAACCCCGCCAGCGTGGCCAGAGTCAGGCCGACGATCATGCCGAGGTAGGGCACGAACACCAGCAAGCCGGCGATAATTCCGATCGGCAAGGCCAGTTCCAGCCCGACCAGCCACAGGCCGAGCGCGTAAAACAGGCTCATCAGCAGCATCACCGAGATCTGGCCGCGCAGAAAACCGCCCAGCACGTCATCCACATCCCGGACCACCGCACCGACCTGTTCGTGCCAGCGGCGCGGAATCACCTCGTCGATGCGGGCGACGATCAGGTTCCAGTCGCGCAGCACGTAAAACAGCACCACCGGCACCAGCACCAGGTTGGCGAAAAAACCCACCAGTGCCAGACCGCCGCTTCCGAGGGAGGGCAGAAATTGCGCCGCGAAGCCGCCGGCGCTTTGCCAATGCTCGGCCAGCGCCTGCTTAAGATGCGCGCTGTCGAGCTGCAACTCCACGTCGAACCGGGCTTTCAGCCAAGGCGCCAGATGCTGCCTGAACCCGTCGAGGTAGCCCGGCAGGCGCTCTATGAACAAAGACGCCTGCCTCTCGAACAGCGGGATCATGATCAGCAGCAGCGCGGCGAACAAGCCGAACAGGAACAGCATGGCCAGAATGGTGCCGAGGGTGCGGGGAATTTTCAGGCCCGCCAGCCGCTCCACCAGCGGGTTGCAGATATAGGCGAGGATGGCCGCGAACAGAAATGGCGCGAGGATAGCGTTGAGCAGGTAAAACAGTCCGCCCACCGCGACGACCGGCAGCAGCCACCACAGGTGGTTGAGATTGAGTTCTTCAAGGCGTTTGATGTCCATTTGGGTTAAAATACCACAATTTCGAAATTTACGCGGAGCCTCCCTTGAACCAGCCCGATGCAACCAAAAATTCCCTGAGCTACCGCGATGCCGGCGTGGACATTGACGCCGGCGACGCCCTGGTGGAAAACATCAAGCCGTTCGCCAAGCGCACCATGCGGCCCGAGGTACTCGGCGGCCTCGGCGGCTTTGGCGCGCTGTTCGAGATTTCGAAAAAATACAAAAACCCGGTACTGGTATCCGGCACCGACGGCGTCGGAACTAAGTTAAAACTAGCCTTCATGCTCGACAAGCACGACACCGTCGGCATCGACCTGGTGGCAATGAGCGTCAACGACATCCTGGTGCAGGGCGCAGAACCTCTTTTCTTTCTCGACTACTTCGCCTGCGGCAAGCTCGATGTCGCCACCGCCACCGAGGTCATCAAGGGCATCGCGGCGGGCTGCGAACAGGCCGGCTGCGCGCTGATCGGCGGCGAAACCGCCGAGATGCCCGGCA
>JAUYEK010000404.1 GCA_030691435.1 Sulfuricella sp.
CCAGCAGCCGACCGGTTTTCTGGCATTCGCAGTGGTAGGGGTCGCCTTTGTCCAGCGTGTAGCGCGGTACGCCGTGGAAGCTCATGACGAGCTTGTCGGGGCGGCCATTCTGCATCCAGTCGTCGCGCACGCTTTGCGCCAATGCCGCGATGTAGCCGGGGTGGTCGTGAAAGCTCCTGACGGTGCGGATTTCCGGTATGTTGCGCATCTTGCGCAAGGCGTCGAACACCGCGTCCATGGCTGAAGCCGTGGAGCTGGCGGCATACTGCGGGTAGAGCGGGAGAATCAGGATGCGCCCGCAGTTCTGCTGCTTGAGCTTTTCCAGCGCCGACGCAACCGAAGGATTGCCGTAGCGCATGGCGAATTCAAGTAGAACAACATTTTTCACTTTTGCCCCCTCTCCCGCAGGCGGGAGAGGGTTGGGGAGAGGGCTTGTCCCGTGGGAGAGGGGCAGTGCAGACGGCGCATTCAAAGTTTCACCCAAATAACCCTTCAGCATCCTGGTTTGCCGCTGGGTGTGAACCAGCAGCGGAGAACCTTCCTTAGTCCATATCTTGGCGTATTTTTCCGCCGACTTCTTCGGCCGGGTGTTGAGGATGATGCCGTTCAGAATCAGCCACCACAGCGCACGGGGAATTTCCACCACGCGCGGGTCGCTGAGGAATTCCCTGAGATAAGGCTTCACCGCCGCGGCAGTTGGCGCTTCCGGCGTGCCGAGGTTGATCAGGAGGATGCCGGTTTTGGTGGCAGTACCGTGGCGGTAGGGCGGTTCGGGATGGTACATGCAAGGAGTCCTGAGTGGTAGATATGTAGGTTGGGTTAGGCGCGGCTTTTTGCGCCATAACCCAACAAACCCAATCTTCCTTCTAAACGTCGGTGTCGCCTAGAGGCGCCTACTTTTGGTGAATGTTTGGGTTTGTTGGGTTACGCGATAAAGCCGCTAACCCAACCTACATGATTGGTACATCTTCCATCAGCAGATAGGCGTCCTTGAGGTTTTCTTCCAGTTCTTCCTGTGTCTCGCCCTGAGTCATTATTTCCGGGTGCTCCAGGAGTTTTCCCAGCCAGAATTTGTCGGATTTCCAATAAATCATGGTCATCTTGGGTTGCATGATGGATTTCTCCTCAGTGGTAGGAAAGCGCGCTGGACAGCAGCTTGGCGGTGACGTCCACGATCGGGATGATGCGTTCGTAGGCCATCCGGGTCGGGCCGATCACGCCGACAGTGCCGACGGTCTGGCCGTCCACCTCGTAGGGGGCGGTCACCAGGCTGCATTCGTCGAGCGGCATGCGGCCGGATTCGCCGCCGATGAATATCTGTACGCCCTGGGCGTGCTGGCTGACGTCCAGAAGCTGGAGCAGGGTGGTTTTCTGGTCGAATGCATCGAACAACCGGCGCAGGGACGCCATGTTGGAAGACAGATCCCGCACATGCAGCAGCTTGCGCTCGCCAGACAGTACGTAGCTGTCGGCGCCTTCGTTCATCGCTTCGCTGCCGGCCTCCAGCGCCACGGCCATGAGCGCGGTCATGTCGTGGTGCAGCTGTTTCAGTTCGACCTGCATTTTGCCGCGCACCTCTTCCAGGGTGCAGCCGGCATAGTGCTGGTTGATGAAATTGGCCGCCTGGGTCAGCTCCGAGGCGGAATAGGATTTCTCGCTAACGATGATGCGGTTCTGCACATTGTCGTCGGTAGTGACCAGGATTAAGAGTATTCGTTTTTCGGAAAGATTCACGAATTCGATATGGCGGAAGGCGATGCTGCGGCGCTTCGGCGCCATCACGATGCCGGCGAACTGGGTCAGGTCGGAAAGCAGTTGCGAGGCGGAGGCGATCAGCTTCTGCGGATCGCTGGGATGAAGCTGGTTTTCCAGCTGGTGCACTTCGACCGCGTCGAGCGGCTGCACGGTGAGCAGGGAGTCAACGAAGAAGCGATAGCCGAGCGGAGTCGGAATGCGGCCAGCGCTGGTGTGCGGGCTGATGATGTAGCCCATTTCTTCCAGGTCGGCCATGATATTCCGGATGGTGGCCGGGCTGAGGTCCAGGCCGGAGAACTTCGACAGGGTTCGGGAGCCGATGGGCTGGCCTTCGCTGATATAGCGTTCCACCAGGGTTTTAAGCAGGATTTGCGCGCGTTTGTCGATCATACGTTCGGTTGTGCGACAGGTGTTATGCACTTCGAGTCATAGTACCACCAAAAGTTTTATTATGGTTTAATTCACGGCATGAGCCAGCTCTTCAAAACCATTGCCCTGATCGGCAAATACAACAGCCCGGAAATCGGCGATTCGCTGCTGCGTCTGGCCAGGTTTCTCGTCGAACAGGAACACGCCGTGCTGGTGGAGCGGCAGACGGCTGAAAGCGCCGGCGTGACCGATTATCCCCTGGCAGACCTGGAAGAGATCGGGGCGCAGGCCGATCTGGCCGTGGTTCTCGGCGGCGACGGCACCATGCTGAATGTCGCCCGTTCCCTGCATACCTTCGGCGTGCCGCTGGTCGGCATCAACCAGGGCAGGCTCGGCTTTCTGACCGACGTTTCGGTCGATACCATGCTGGAAACCATGGCGGAAATCCTTGCCGGCGACTACCTCAGCGAAGCGCGCTTCCTGCTCGACGTGACCGTCCGCCGCCAGGGGGAGAACGTCTACGAAGCCTGCGCCTTCAACGATGCGGCGGTCAGCAAGGGCGCGACAGCGCGCCTGATCGAGCTGGAAGTGTTCGTCGACGGCCAGTTCGTTTACAGCCAGCGTTCCGACGGCATGATCATTTCCACCCCAACCGGCTCCACGGCCTATGCGCTGTCAGCCGGCGGGCCGATCCTGCACCCCACGCTGGAAGCGATTGTGCTCGTGCCAGTCTGCCCGCACACCCTGAGCAACCGGCCGATTGCGGTGAACAGCGAAAGCACCATCGAACTCCTGCTGCTCCATGCCAATGACGCGCGCTTGCATTTCGACGGCCAGCGCCATCTGGATTTGCAGGAAAGCGACTGGGTGATCGTGCGCCGGTCCAAGCAGATGGTGCGCCTGCTCCACCCATTCGGCTACAGCCACTACGACATGCTGCGCCAGAAGCTGCACTGGGGGGAGAAACTATAAAAATCGCACTTTCAACCGCTGTGTGGGTACGGCTTCAGCCGTACATAATCAGGCTGAAGCCTGACCTACAGAACCCGCTGCCAAGGAACGAGTACGAATGCTCCTGACCCTCAACATCCGTGATTTCGTCATCGTCGATCGCCTCGAGCTGGAATTTCAGCCCGGCTTCACCGTGCTTACCGGCGAAACCGGGGCAGGCAAATCCATCCTGATCGACGCCCTGTCGCTGGCATTGGGCGAACGTGCCGATGCCGGCGTGGTGCGCGCAGGCGCGGAACGCGCCGAGATCGAGGCCGAATTCGATACCCGCACCCTGCCCCAGCTTGAGTCCTGGCTGGACGAGCACGAGCTCGGCGGCGATCCCGGCGCGTGCCTGATGCGCCGCGTGGTGGATGCCGGAGGCCGCTCGCGCGCTTTCATCAACGGCCGCTCCGCCACCTTGCAGCAATTGCGCGAAACCGGCGAATTCCTGGTCGACATTCACGGCCAGCACGCCCACCAATCCCTGCTCAAGGCGGCTGCCCAGCGCGAGCTGCTCGATGCCTACGCCGGCCTGGGGCGTCCGGCCAGGGAAACGGCGGCAGCCTGGAAGGAATGGCAGGCGTTGAAGAAGGCGCGGCTGGAGCGGGAAAAGAATGCCGCCGCCTACGCCGAGGAGCTGGAACGCCTGGAATGGCAGGTGAAAGAGCTGGCGACGCTGAAATTTTCCGGCCCGGAATGGGAAGAATTGCAGGCCGAACACGGCCGGCTGACCCACGCTGCCAGTCTGATGGAGGGTGCGCAGTTCGGCCTGGAAGTCCTGTCGGAGAATGACATGGCTTGCCTGGCGCAGGTCAACGGCGTGATTGCGCGCCTCAACAACCTGGTCGAACACGACGCCGGACTGAAGGAGGTGCTGGACTTGCTGGAACCGGCCGAGGTGCAACTGCGCGAAGCCGCCTACAGCCTGCGCCATTACTTGCAGCGCCTCGATCTCGACCCGGAGCGGCTCGCCCAGTGCGAGCAACGGCTGGGGGAGGTTCACGATGCCGCGCGCAAATGCCGTGTCGGCCCGGATCAACTGCCCGAACTACTGGCCGAGAAGATCGTTCGCCTGGACGAGCTGCGCGGCTTCGACAGCGGCAATGATGGGGTTCAGCGCGAACAGACGGCTCAGGCGCAATATCTCGAACTGGCCGGCAAGTTGAGCGCAGCCAGGAAAGAAGCGGCACGGGAGCTGGGTGGGAAGGTCAGCGTCGCGATGCAGTCCCTCGCCATGGCGGGCGGGCGCTTCGAAATTGCGCTGACCGAATTTGAAGGCAGTGCGCACGGCCTCGAAGAAATCGAGTTCCAGGTCAGCGCCCACGCCAGCCTGCCGCCCAAACCCCTGGCCAAGGTGGCCTCCGGCGGCGAACTGTCGCGCATCAGCCTGGCTATCCAGGTTATCACCAGCAAGGTATCGCTGGTGCCTACCCTGATCTTCGACGAAGTGGACGTGGGCATCGGCGGCGGCGTGGCGGAAATCGTCGGCCAGTTGCTCAAGCAGCTCGGCACGGAGCGCCAGGTGCTGTGCGTCACCCACCTGCCCCAGGTGGCGTCGCAGGGCGACCATCATTGGCAAGTCAGTAAGTCCAGCCAAGGCGGCGGCGTGGCGAGCCGCATCCAGGTGCTGGAGCGGGATGCGCGCATCGAGGAAGTGGCACGCATGCTGGGCGGTGTCGAAGTCACCGAAACTACCCGCAAGCACGCGGCGGAGATGTTGGGGTTTAGCATGTAGGCTGGGGTGAGCCCGCGAACCCCAGCAACAACAATCGAACCCAACATGAGAAGCTACCTACGCGCATTCATCCGGGGCGGGACATTCTTCTTCACCGTCAACCTGGCTGACAGATCGAAAACGCTACTCACCGATCATGTCGGCGAGCTACGCGAAACCATCCGAAAAGTTCGCGACCGGCACCCCTTTCATATCGACGCCATCGTCATTCTCCCCGATCACCTCCATGCCATTTGGACATTGCCACCGGGAGATACGGATTACCCTACGCGCTGGGCGTTGATCAAAGCCGGGTTTTCACGAAACCTGCCCAAGGTCGAGCGCATCAGCGCGAGCCGGATAGGGAAAGGCGAGCGGGGTATCTGGCAAAGGCGCTATTGGGAGCACCAGGTTCGTGACGAGGCCGATTACGAGCGGCATGTGGACTACATCCATTACAACCCGGTCAAACATGGACATGCGCAAGCGCCGCTTGACTGGCCCTATTCGTCACTGCACCGGTTCGTTCGGGAGGGTTCTATCCCGCCGCATTGGGGGGCAAATTATGCCGTACCGGAAGTGGCGGTATGGGGAGAGTGAATTGCTGGGGTTCGCAGGGTCACCCCAGCCTACGCCTTCAGCGGGGTCTTGCTCGAAGCGGGTGGCGGTCAGCGACACGGCGGGTGGGAAGATGGGATCAGGTCTTGTTCGGGCAGTCCGGTTTGGTGCAGTCGGCGAACAGGTACAGCGAGTGCTCGCGGACAACGAAGCCGCGCTCCTTGGCAACCTTGTCCTGGCGTTTTTCGATATCCGGGTCGTAAAACTCCTCCACCTTGCCGCATTGCAGGCAGACCAGGTGGTCGTGATGCTTGCCCTGGTCGAGTTCGAACACCGCCTTGTCACCCTCGAAGCTGTGGCGGATCAGCAGCCCCGCCTGCTCGAACTGGGTCAGTACCCGGTATACCGTGGCCAGACCCACGTCCTCGTTGTCCGCCAGCAGGATTTTGTACACGTCCTCGGCGGTGAGGTGGCGCACATCGCTGGTCTCGAACAGGTTGAGGATTTTCAGGCGCGGGGTGGTGGCCTTGAGCCCGGCGTTTTTCAGATCCTGCGAGTCGCCCATGAGTCGATCCTAATAATTTAATCGTTTAATCATATAATGTTTACCCTTCGCTTTCCAGCGCTTCCTGGGGTGTTATAATGCCGCCACTTTATTGTTTTTTGCCGGGATTTTTATGAAATCCGTTCTGCGGGCACTTGTTGCCACCTCCATTCTGCTCCTTGCCGCCTGTTCCGTGACCGACAAGGTCACCGAAAAGCTTACGCCTTATAAAATCGACATCCAGCAGGGTAATGTCGTCACCCAGGAAATGGTGGCGAAGCTCAAGCCCGGCATGACCAAGGCCCAGGTACGTTTTGTCATGGGCACCCCGCTCATTACGGACGCATTTCATGCCAGTCGATGGGATTATGTCTACCGCTTTCAGAAAGCCGGCAAGCTGACGGAGGAGCGGAAGCTGGCGCTGTTCTTCGACAAGGAATTGCTGCAACGCGTCGAAGGAGACGTAGTAGCGGCCCCACCGCCAGCGCCGGATGCCGACAAGGGCGCTGCTGCGGGGGTTCCGGCCAGAGCGCTGGAGCAGCCGCTGCGGAATGCAGAGCCGGCGAAGGAAGAAAAAGGCTTCTTCGACCGCATGATCGAAAAAATAGGATTCTGAACATGAGCACATTGAATATCGCGATTGCGGGCAGCTCCGGGCGGATGGGCCGCGCCCTGCTCGAAGCGCTGGCGCAGGCGCCGGACATGCGGCTCGCGACCGCACTGGAGCGGAAGAATAGTCCGTTCGTCGGCAAGGATGCGGGCGAACTTTTCGGCGCGCCATGCGGTGTTTCCATCGGCGAAGATATGGCAACGCTCAAGGGTTGCCACGCGCTGATCGACTTCACCCGCCCCGAAGCAACGCTCGATCATCTGAAAATCTGCCGCGAGTTGGGCGTCAATATCGTCATCGGCACTACCGGGTTCACGCCCGAACAGAAAGGGCTGATCGCTGACGCTGGTCGTGAAATCGGCGTGGTGTTCGCTCCCAATATGAGCGTCGGCGTCAATCTCAGCCTCAAGCTGCTCGACATGGCGGCACGTGTTTTGAATGAGGGCTACGATATCGAGATCGTCGAGGCGCACCATCGCCACAAGGTCGATGCGCCTTCCGGCACCGCGCTACGCATGGGTGAGGTAGTCGCCAATGCGCTCGGCAGGAATCTGGCGGAATGCGCTGTGTATGGCCGCGAAGGCGTAACCGGCGAACGCTCCCCCTCGACGATCGGCTTCGCCACGGTGCGCGGCGGCGATATCGTCGGCGATCACACCGTGCTGTTTGCCGGCACGGGCGAACGTATCGAGATCACCCACAAGGCCAGCAGTCGAGCCACCTTTGCTTTGGGCGCGCTGCGCGCTGCGCGCTTTCTGTCCCAGCGCGGCAAGGGCTTGTACGACATGCAGGATGTGCTCGGTCTGCGGTAGCGTAAAATTTGCTCAGCCCGGCCTGCATCACTCTCGGATTAGGTTGCCAAAAAAATATCGGGGCACATGGCTTTTTACCATGTGCCCCGAAACAATCCGCCGGAAATGCAGCGTTTGGCAGTTTGCAGTAATTAAAACTTGTAGGTCATGCCTGCAGACCACGCGGAAGTATTGGTACGCCCGGTCGCTGTGCTGCCGAACTGGCCGAAATCTTCGTATTCCAGCCGGATGCCGACCTGCTTGGTGACGTTATATTCCGCGCCTATCCCATACAGAACTCCGTTACGGCTGTCCGACCCTGAGCCACTGCCCGTGCTGTCGCTCCAAGACGCCGAGACCTTGTTTTGGGTTAGGCCGAGCTTGCCGAACAAGTTGAACTGCTCGTTGATCGGCAGCGTTCCCTTGCCGGCAACGAACCATGCGGATTCCTTCTGGGTCTGCGGAACTGTTTCGGTTGCCGAGATGAACTTGCTGGAGGGCTTGCCCAAATCGGCATATCCGCCTTCGATGGCGAAAGACGGGTTGAAGTTGTAGCCGGCAAAGAGCTTGTAGGCCGTTTTCGTTTTTTCATGGCTTGTGGTTATACCCGGCACAGTAAAGTCGCTGCTATCGAACTTGGTCATCGACTGGCCGATGCTGCCGCCGACGTAAGCCTCTGCGCAAGCAAGCGATGAAACGGAAAGCGCAGCAGCAACAAGCACTGCCTGGCCAAGGCTATTACGGGGAAATATTGTCATTTTTCGGATTCCTTCATTGATTTGAGAAAATATTTGATATGGATCGCATTTTGTATGCGATTTTCATTTTACCCCCCCCCCGTCAATGGGTATGTCATCTAATTTGCAATTCGCATAAGGCTTTGGTGGTACGGCGCAAAATCCGCTAGCGGGTAATAGGGGACGTAGCCCGACTAACCGGGTATTTTCCATCGCCATTAGCACCCCCACAACCTTATGCTTCTCACAACGTAGCGAAGGTAATACTTATTGCATGTGTTGCGATGTTCTATACAACAATGTATGCTTAAAATCCATACAAGGAGTATATCCATGCCGCATGCACAAACCAGAGAAGCGGTTTCCGTTTCCATCAACATCCGCGCCAAAGCTCGGCAGCGCGATCTAATCGACCAGGCCGCAGATCGTTTGGGTCGCAGTCGGTCTGATTTTATGCTTGAGGCCGCCTGTCGCGAGGCGGAAGATGTGCTGCTCGACCAGGCATTCTTCACGGTCGATGAAGGCGCCTTTGCTAAATTTCAGGCGCTGCTCGATCACCCATTGCCACCGACTGACAAGCTACGCCGGTTGCTCAAGACGAAAGCGCCCTGGGAGAAATGACCACGCTGGATTTCGCGCCACCCGCGCCGATTACGGCGGATCAAGAGCTGGCAAATTTCGACAGCGGCGAATTGTCCCTGAACGAATGGCTCAAAAAGCGCGCGTTCAAGAACCATGCGTCTGGTGCTTCGCGCTGCTTCGTGTTGTGTGCCGGTGGGGTCGTCATTGCTTACTACAGCCTGTCGGCCGGTGCGATCAGCCATGAGGCGGCGCCCAGGGTGATGCGGAGAAATATGCCCGATCCGTTGCCAGTTCTGCTGCTCGGTCGGCTTGCAGTCGACAAACGCTACCACAATCAGGGAATTGGGCAGGCATTGCTGCGCGATGCAATGCTTCGGGCAGTCAACGTCGCCGGTGATGCCGGCGTATTCGCCATATTGGTTCATGCTCTTTCTGACCAAGCCAAGCAGTTCTATCTTTCACGCGGCTTCGTGGAATCGCCTTTGCAGCCGATGACTCTGCTCATGACGATAGAAACAGTTCGATCAATTCTGGCCGAACCTGATTGACAATAAAAGGGTGAAACCTTGGGCAAGGTGTCGAGCAGCCACTGGCGCAGTTTGGCGTGTTCCGGCTGGGTGGCGTAGATGAGGGTGTTGCTGTCGGCCAGCACAGTGCTCATTCGCGGCACGGCAGAGAGGGAGGCGACGCATGGCGTGTGCGCCTGCTCGTTGATCGCAACGCCGCAATCCGGTATAATTTCAAAAGTTTGAAGAGCGGGGAGGGCGTGAGCCTACCCCGCTTTGCATATCCGCTTTAATCTCAAGGAGCCCCCTGTGCCGCACCACCAGACCGCCATTCTCGCGCTTGCTGATGGGACAATATTTCGCGGCATTTCCATCGGCGCTACCGGTCATGCCGTCGGCGAGGTGGTGTTCAATACCGCGATGACCGGGTATCAGGAAATTCTTACCGACCCCTCCTACTGCCGCCAGATCGTCACCCTGACCTACCCGCACATCGGCAACACCGGCACCAATTCCGAAGATGCCGAATCGACGCAGATTCATGCTGCCGGTCTGGTGATCCGCGATTTGCCGATCCAGTCCAGCAACTGGCGCAGCAGCGAGGATTTGGGCGCTTATCTCCAGCGCCATAATGTGGTTGCCATCGCCGATATCGACACCCGCAAGCTGACGCGCCTGCTGCGCGAAAAGGGTGCGCAGAGCGGCTGCCTGATGGCAGGCGATATTGACGAGGCCAGGGCCACCGAACTGGCGCGCGGTTTTCCCGGCCTGGCCGGCATGGATCTGGCCAAGGTGGTGAGCTGCGACCAGCCTTATGTCTGGCAGGAGGGCGAGTGGAAGCTGGGTAGCGGCTTCACGCCCCAGGCTACCCCCCGGTTTCATGTGGTCGCCTACGATTACGGCATCAAGCGCAACATCCTGCGCTGCCTGGCCGATGCCGGCTGCAAGGTGACGGTCGTGCCCGCCACCGCCACGCCGGAAGAC
>JAUYEK010000408.1 GCA_030691435.1 Sulfuricella sp.
ACCTCTGTCGCTGGTGCTTTCCCTGCCGGACACCCCAGAAAACAATACGGCACACCCCGCAATCGTCGCACCGGCAACACCCTTTCGACCAAATTCAAAACCTGATCAATCCCGCCTCAACCCTCTGTTCACTTTTGCAAATTTTGTCACTGGCAAAGCGAACCAGCTTGCCCGTGCTGCGGCCATACAAGTCGCTGAAAATCCCGGCACCGCTTACAACCCCCTGTTTGTCTATGGCGGGGTGGGTTTGGGTAAAACCCATTTAATCCAGGCTATCGGGAATCTGGTCCAGGAACAAAATAGCAAGGCAAAAATCAGCTATCTGCACGCAGAGCGCTATGTTTCTGACGTAGTGCGCGCTTACCAGCATAAAGCCTTTGACGATTTCAAGCGCTACTACCACTCTCTGGATTTGCTGTTGATCGACGACATTCAATTTTTTGCCGGCAAAAATCGAACCCAAGAAGAGTTTTTTTATGCTTTTAACGCATTGATCGAAGCTCACAAACAGGTAATCATCACCTGCGATACCTTTCCCAGGGAAATTGCGGGGATGGAAGATCGCCTCATATCCCGCTTCGGCTGGGGACTGACCGTTGCTATCGAGCCTCCCGAACTGGAAATGCGTGTGGCAATACTGTTAAAAAAAGCTCGGGCCGAAGAAATAAAATTACAAGAGGAAGTCGCTTTTTTCATCGCCAAACAGATCCGCTCCAATGTACGCGAACTGGAAGGTGCTCTAAAACGCGTTCTCGCTTATTCTCGATTCACCGGGCACCCGGTCAGCCTGGAATTAGCCAAGGAAGCCCTCAAGGATTTGCTTGCTGTTCAAAATCGTCAGGTTTCACTGGATAATATTCAAAAAACCGTTGCGGATTACTATAAAATCAAAGTTGCCGAAATGTTCTCTCCGAAGCGTTCCAGAAATGTGGCACGGCCGCGACAAGTCGCGATGGCACTAGCAAAAGAGCTAACGCAGTTGAGTTATCCGGAAATTGGCGACGCATTCGGTGGGCGCGACCACTCGACCGTTATACATGCGTGCCGAAAAATTTCAGAACTGAAAAACTCTGATCCCACAATTAGCCGGGACTTTGAAATATTATTGCAAATTCTACGCAGCTAATCGTGTGGACTCGATGTGGATAAAGCCTGTTTTATTCAGGCAGAGAAAATTTAACACCATTTTATCCACAACCTTCAGCAAGGTTGCCCACAACCTTTCTGATATATTATCATGTTGATTAATAAATCAAAATATCAACTATACCGATAACTGGCTAAGCTTACTATTATTCTTAGGAATATATATATGTTATTAATTCAAACAAACAGGGACGCGCTATTAAAACCACTTCAATCCGTAATTGGCATTGTAGAAAAGCGGCATACTCTCCCTATTCTTTCCAATATCCTCATTGAAAAAAATGGGGATAATCTTTCAATTATAGCCACAGACTTGGAAATACAAATTACAGCGATATCCATTTGTCAGGATGAACTCCCAGATTTTTCGGTAACCGCTTCAGCAAAAAAACTTCAGGATATTTGCCGTGCCTTTCCAGATAATTCCCAAATTTCGCTGGAAAAAGATGATTCGCGACTGCAAATAAAAGTAGGAAAAAGCCGCTTCAACCTTCAGACATTACCAGCCAATGATTTTCCTAAATTAGTCCCCTCCGGAGAAAATCGGTCTTGTCTAAAAACAACCCAGAAGACCCTGAAAAATCTACTCAATCTTGTTCAGTATGCAATGGCTCAGCAGGATATACGCTATTATTTGAACGGTTTGTTGCTGGTGGTAGAAAGCAAACTTCTCCGGGTTGTGGCGACAGACGGCCATCGACTTGGAATGGCTTGCTCACCGCTGGAAAATGCAGGTGACGTTGCGGAAGGCGCGCCCCAGGAAGTTATTCTGCCGCGAAAAACGGTTATCGAGTTGATCAAACTGCTTGGCGATAACGATGAAGAAGTAACGATAGCAATTGGTCAAAACCAAACCCGCTTTTCTTTTTCAAATATAGTGTTAGTATCAAAAATAGTAGAAGGAAAGTTTCCGGATTTTAATCGCGTTATCCCCGCTGACTATCAGAACCATATTCAGATCGATCGTATACTCCTGCTACAATCTCTGCAGCGTGCGTCCATTCTTTCCAATGAAAAATTTCGTGGTGTCAGGCTGGTATTAACACAAAACAGCTTGCGCATAATTTGTAACAACAATGAGCAGGAAGAAGCGCAAGAGGAAATTGAAGTTAGCTATACTGGGGAACCACTGGATATTGGTTTCAACGTCAACTATTTGCTGGATGTGCTGACCAATCTAAGCAATCCTTCCATTACTCTCTCGTTTGGTAATGCCAACAGCAGCGGGCTATTCACTATCCCCGGCAATGAATGCTTCAAGTATGTTGTCATGCCAATGCGCATTTAAATTAAATTGTTTCACGTGGAACCCATAAATAATGTCTGAATATACTTCCGATAGCATCAAAATATTGAAGGGGCTGGAAGCCGTACGCAAACGACCTGGCATGTACATTGGAGATACTAGCGACGGTTCAGGGTTACACCATATGGTGTTTGAAGTGGTGGACAATGCCATAGATGAAGCGCTTGCCGGACACTGCAACGAAATAAAAGTCGTTATTCATCCGGATAATTCAATTAGCGTCCACGACAATGGCAGGGGAATTCCCACCGGGATCAAGGAAGACGACGAATTCAAGCGGTCTGCGGCAGAAATCGTGATGACGGAATTACATGCCGGGGGGAAATTCGACAGCAATTCGTACAAGGTTTCCGGGGGCTTGCATGGCGTAGGCGTATCCTGCGTCAACGCGCTATCAAAATGGCTGAAATTAACCATTCGCCGTGATGGGCAAACGCATTTCATGGAGTTTCGTTGTGGCGCCGCAGTCGAACCGCTAAAATTCATTGGCCAGACTGAAAAACATGGCACGGATGTACATTTTCTAGCAGATGACGAGATATTTGGATTGGTCGAATTTCATTATGAGATTCTGGCCAAGCGACTACGCGAGCTGTCTTTCCTTAACAACGGGGTACACATTGAACTAGTCGACCAGCGCACGGGGAAAAGCGATAACTTTGCTTTCAGTGGTGGCGTAAAGGGGTTTGTGGAATATGTAAATCGCAGCAAAGCCGTCCTGCACCCCAAGGTTTTTTATGCAATGGGTGAAAAAGACGGCATGACCGTGGAAGTGGCAATGCAGTGGAACGATTCCTATCAGGAATCAGTTCAATGTTTTACCAACAACATTCCACAGCGCGACGGGGGAAGTCACTTGACTGGCCTGCGTAACGCGATGACGCGTACATTAAATACGTATATAGAACAAAGCGATCAGGCAAAAAAAGCAAAGGTAGAAACGGCGGGCGATGATATGCGCGAGGGACTGACTTGCGTGCTATCGGTAAAAATCCCGGATCCCAAGTTTTCCTCGCAGACCAAGGAAAAACTGGTTTCTTCCGAAGTGATGCCAATAGTGCAGGAAATCGTTTCTGCGAAACTGGCAGAATATATGCTGGAAAATCCGAATGACGCCAAAATTATCTGCGGCAAAATTGTCGATGCTGCACGTGCCCGTGAAGCGGCTCGCAAAGCACGTGAAATAACGCGCCGTAAAGGCGTGCTGGATGGCATGGGGTTGCCGGGCAAGTTGGCCGACTGCCAGGAAAAAGACCCGGCACTGTCTGAGCTTTATCTGGTAGAAGGTGATTCTGCCGGGGGGTCGGCGAAACAGGGAAGGGACAGGAAATTCCAGGCGATTCTTCCCCTGAAGGGAAAAATTCTCAACGTCGAGCGCGCCCGATTCGACCGGCTGGTGTCATCCCAGGAAATCGCGACCCTGATCGTTGCTTTGGGCACAGGGATTGGCAAGGATGAATACTCGGCAGAAAAACTGCGCTATCACCGCATTATCATCATGACCGACGCGGACGTGGACGGTTCCCATATCCGCACCTTGCTGCTCACCTTCTTTTACAGACAGATGCCGGAACTGGTGGAACGTGGCCACATCTACATTGCCCAGCCGCCCCTGTACAAGGTCAAACACGGCAAGCAGGAGCGTTACTTGAAGGACGACCATGAATTGAAGCAATACATGCTGCAAATGGCGTTGAGCGAGGCCGAACTGGTTACCGAGGGTGGCAAAGGGCCGATAAGCAAGGCTGCTCTTGAGGAGGTGGCCAAGGAATTCCTGCTGGCCGAAGCAATCGTCGAGCGCTTGAGCCGCATTATTGCAGAACCGATACTCTACGCCCTGCTTAAAAACATCGTGCTTGACCTGGGTGATCTTGCGTCCGCGAACGAGAGCGCGGAGCAGCTTAAAAAAGCATTGGCGAACGAGCAGTACACGGTTTTGGCTTACTACGATGAAGCGACGGAAAACTGTCGCCTGAAAATCAGCAAGATGGTGCATGGCAATTTACAGATCAGCTATCTGGACCGGGATTTCCAGCAAAGCGGGGATTACGCGCAGCTGTCGAAAACCGCTCAAGTGCTGCATGGTTTGCTCAAAGAAGGGGCCAGCATCAAGCGTGGAGAACGATCCCAGCCTGTTAGCGAGTTTAAGGCCGCAATGGACTGGCTGCTGGAAGAAGTAAAGCGCGGCTTGGGTATCCAGCGCTACAAGGGCTAGGGCGAAAAGAATCCCGGACAGCTTTGGGAAACAACCATGGATCCCCTGGTAAGACGGCTACTCAGGGTACAGATTGACGACGTGATCGCCGCAGACGAAATTTTCACCACCTTGATGGGCGACCAGGTTGAACCGCGGCGCGCTTTTATCGAAACCAACGCACTTGGAGCAAGAAACCTCGACATCTGATACCCCCCGCCCAAGCTGGGACATCTTCAGCGCCGTAGTCGACAATTACGGTGATATCGGTGTCTGTTGGCGGCTCGCCCGCCAACTGGTCGCCGAGCACGACCTCAAGGTTCGTCTCTGGACGGACGACCTGATCAGCTTTCAAAAGATTAACCCGGAAATTGACTCTCTCTTGCCGGTACAAGTTTCCCGTGGCGTGGAAATAAGGCAATGGGCAGAATCCAACTTGGCCGTTGAGCCGGCGGATGTGGTGATAGAAGCCTTCGCCTGCGAGCTGCCGGCAGCTTATGTAGCCGCGATGACGAAGAGCGGACGTAGACATGCCTGGATAAACCTGGAATATCTCAGTGCCGAGGGGTGGGTCGACAGCCATCATGGCCTCCCCTCACCTCACCCCAGGTTACCTCTGATCAAGTACTTCTTTTTCCCGGGATTTTCCCCAGGTACGGGAGGCGTGCTAGTCGAAAAAAACTGCTTGGAGCAACGGGCTCTTTTCCAGGCAGACATTCAACTACGTACCGCTTTCTGGCAGAAATTGGGCATCCTTGCCCCCGAAAAAAATGAAGTCCGGATTTCCTTGTTCTGCTATGGTAACAACTCAGCGTTAAGCCTGTTCTCTGACTGGGCGAAAGGCACGACACCGGTGACGTGCCTGATTCCGGATGGGGTGGCAATGACACAAATAACCACTTTTTTTGGGGCGCCCCACCCGGTAGAGGGGAACCTTTTCAAAAAAGGGAGACTTATGGTCAGGATTTTGCCATTTCTGGAACAGGATAACTATGATCAGCTCTTGTGGGCGTGCAATTTCAATTTCGTACGAGGTGAAGATTCCTTTATCCGCGCCCAGTGGGCTGCTCGACCCATGGTCTGGCAAATATATCCCCAGGAAGCCGGGGCGCATTGGCCAAAACTGAGGGCATTTCTGGATCGGTATTGTGCTGATTTACCCCATGCAACGACAGCAGTGCTGACCCCGTTTTTTGAAGCATGGAACGGTGGAGGTGCGGGCGCTCCGGATTGGGAGGGCTTATGGAGGCATCGCGTTACCTTGGAAAAGCATGCCCAGGAATGGGCAAACAGGCTGATAAAAAAAGAAGATTTGACGACAAATCTAGTAAATTTTTGTAATAATAAGTTAAAATAATCGGCTTTGATCCGCCCAATTTTTAATATTCTGCAGGAAGAACCATGAAAACCGCACAAGAAGTCCGCCCAGGCAACGTAATCATGATCGGCAATGACCCTATGGTGGTCCTTAAAGCCGAGTACACTAAGTCCGGTCGCAATGCATCCGTGGTCAAGATGAAAATGAAGAATCTCCTGACCGACTCCCCCAGTGAGGCTATTTACCGGGCTGACGACAAGTTTGAAGTGGTGCAGCTCGAGCGTAAGGACGTGACCTACTCATACTTCGCTGATCCGATGTATGTCTTCATGGATACTGATTACAACCAGCACGAAGTCGAGCAGGAAAATCTGGGTGACGCCATTAACTACCTGGAAGACAGCATGCCTTGCGAAGTGGTTTTCTACCAGGACAAAGCCATTTCAGTCGAATTGCCGACCACCGTGGTCCGTGAAATCGTTTACACTGAGCCCGCTGTACGCGGCGATTCGTCTGGCAAAGTCATGAAGCCGGCAAAGGTCGCTACCGGCTTTGAGTTGCCGGTTGCGTTGTTTTGCGAGATTGGCGACAGAATCGAAATTGATACCCGAACCGGTGAGTTCAAACGCCGCGTCGCGGCCTGAAATTCTAGAAAACAGAAGTTGCGGAGCAATAAAAAAGGGGCCTTGATGGCCCCTTTTTTATTATTACGAACCTGCTATTCGTCAGTGGCAGCAACCGGTTCGGTATGCCCGCATTCCTTTTGCGGACAAACCTTCTCGGTGCCGCGCCGCTTGGTTGTCTTGATGGTCAGTACAGGCCAGCCGCATTTTGGGCAGGGCTCGGCGACGGGAGGGTTCCAGACTGCATATTTGCAATCCGGATAAGTATTGCAGGAATAAAAAAGTTTCCCATAGCGGCTTTTACGCTCGATCAGGCTGCCTTTTTTGCATTCCGGGCAGCTTACCCCCGTATCCTTGGGTTTCTCCAGGGGTTCGAGGAACTTGCACTTAGGATAGGCCGAGCAACCGATGAACTTGCCGTATGCGCCGGATTTCACGTGCAGAGGGCTGTCGCATTTCGGGCATAGGCGCCCTTCCACCACGACCGGCTCGTCCGGCTTGACCTCGCCGTCCATGCTGCGGGTAAAGTCGCATTCAGGATAAGCGCTACAGCCAACAAATTTTCCGCGCTTGCCCAGCCGAACTGACAGCGGCTTGCCGCATTTTGGACAGGCTTCATCGAGCTGCTCATGGGTAAGATCCTTGCGCTCGATGTTTTTCTTTTCCTCGATTTGCTGGCTGAAATCCTTCCAGAAATCCGCCAGTACCGGGATCCATTCCTTCTCGCCGGTGGCGATAATATCCAGCTGGTCTTCCAGCTTGGCCGTAAAATCGTAGTCGACATAGCGCGTGAAATGCTCGGTCAGAAATTTATTGACCACCGAACCTACGTCGGTGGGGAAAAACCGTTTTTTGTCGAGGTTTACGTATTCCCGCGCTTGGAGTGTCGAGATAATGCTGGCGTAAGTAGATGGGCGGCCAATGCCATGCTCTTCCAGATCCTTGACCAGGCTGGCTTCAGTGTAGCGCGGCGGTGGCTGGGTAAAGTGCTGATCGCCGTATAGTTTGTCCAGCGGGAGTTGATCGCCGGCTTCCATCGGCGGCAGCTTGCTTTCGCCTTCCTCTTCCTGGTCGTCCGCGCCTTCCAGGTAAACCGCGATAAAACCGGGAAAAACCAGGGTCTGGCCGGAGGCTCGAAACAGTGTGCCTTCATCCGCAACCGCCAGATCCAGGCTGACGGTGTCGAACTTGGCCGGACTCATCTGGCAAGCCAGAGCGCGCTTCCAGATCATTTCATAAAGCTTTGCCTGGTCTGCGGTAAGGGCGGCTCGAACGTCATCCGGTGTGCGCAGGATCGATGTGGGACGAATGGCTTCATGCGCTTCCTGCGCATTTTTGGATTTGTTTTTGTACTGGACCGGCGCTTTGGGCAAATAGTCAGGGTCGAACTTGGCGGAGATGTAATCGCGGATTTCCGCTACCGCCTCGTTGGCCAGGATAACCGAGTCGGTACGCATGTAAGTGATCAGACCAACGGCTCCGCCACCGGTGTCCATCCCTTCATAAAGTTGTTGCGCAACGCGCATGGCGCGGTCGGTGGTGAATCCCAGCTTGCGCACGGCTTCCTGCTGCAAGGTAGAGGTGGTAAATGGCGCGGAAGCTTGGCGTTGTTTGCGTTTTTTGTCGACATTGACGACCGTTGCCTTGCCACCAGCTCGTTGCGAAAGATAGTCGACGAACTCTGCCTGCGCGGCTTCGGTGCCGATGCTGAACTGGTTCAGCTTTTCGCCCTTGTACTGGAACAGCTTGGCTGAAAATTTCTGTTTGCCTTTGTGTGAATCGAAATGGATGCTCCAGTATTCCTGGGTCTTGAACGCTTCGATTTCAATTTCACGTTCGCAAATCAGGCGCAGGGCCGGGCTTTGTACCCTGCCGGCAGAAAGTCCGCGACGGATTTTTCGCCATAGCAGAGGCGAAAGATTGAAGCCGACCAGATAGTCGAGCGCCCTCCTCGCCTGCTGGGCATTCACCAGGGGCATGAGGATATCGCGCGGATTGGCAACAGCCGCCAGCACGGCGGACTGGGTGATTTCATGAAAAACCACGCGCTTGACATTCTTTTTGGCGAGCAGTTTCTTGGATTTCAAGATCTCCGCAAGATGCCACGCAATCGCCTCGCCCTCGCGATCCGGGTCAGTCGCCAGATAGATGTTGTCGGCAAGCTTGACCGCTTTGGTGATTGCATCGACATGCTTGGCGTTGCGCTCGATCAACTGGTACTTCATTTTGAAATCGTGCTCGGTGTCCACCGCGCCCTGCTTCGGCACGAGATCGCGCACATGGCCGTAGGAAGCCAGTATTTCAAAATCCTTGCCAAGGTACTTTTTAAGAGTTTTGGCTTTGGAGGGGGATTCGACGATCAGGAGGCTGGAGGACATGCGCTCTCGCTAAAATTAGTGGGTTTGGGCGCGGATGATATGAAGAACCGGCGGCAATGGCAAGAACCTGTTGCCCCGTCAGTGCATGGTGGGCTGGGTATCGCCGAACAGCAGATCCTCGATGAACATGAAGTCGCTGGCCTGGCCCTGGCTCCAGAGCACGATCAGGACGGTCCATTTAACCTGTTCAAGCGAAACTTCGTGTTCGTTGAGCGCCATGATCCGGTCGATGACCCATTCGCGCTGAACGGGATTAAGGATGCCAGAAGTTTCGAGAAACGACAGGAATCCGCGGGATTCGGTCCCGATCTTGGTTTCCTCTGTGTCGGAATAGAATCGCTGCGCGCGGGAGTCTGCCAGGCTGGGCAGATAGCTTTCTTGAGTCAGCTTCCCCAGGCCGTTGACCCATGCCATGGCCTGGTTGATTTCATCCCGGTCGAAGCCTGCCGCGCTGAGCTCACGGGCCAACGTACCCTCGTCGGGGTAAACGTTGACCTCAAAATAATTTTCGAACAGATAGACTAAAATATCGAACATTGTGCTGGCTTCAAGTGGTTTTAACGCTGAAATCCGCCGGACTTAGGTAATTAATTGGTAAAGTCCGCCGGGCAGGCAGGCTATTCGCCCTTCCAATTCCAGTTGCAACAGCATGGCGCAAACAGTATCGCTCGTCAAGCCGCTACGCGCCGTCAGTGCGTCGATCCCGGCAGGGTCGAATCCTAGTGCCTCCAGCAGCGGGTGACGGTCGTTTTCTGGAGGGCCCTCCTCTTTCGCCGCGACAGGATTCTGCGGTGATGGCCACTTCAGTTCATCGAGAACATCGTTGGCGCACTCGACCAGTTTGGCGCCCTGCTTGATCAGGGCATGGCAGCCTTTGGACACCGGGGAGTGAATGGAGCCGGGAATAGCGAAAACCTCTCGTCCCTGTTCAACGGCCAAACGGGCGGTGATCAATGAACCGCTCCGGATTGCGGCCTCGATCACCAGGCAGCCTAGGGAAAGCCCGCAGATAATCCGATTGCGGCGCGGAAAGTTGTGCGCCATAGCGGCTGTGCCAAGCGGAAATTCGGAAATCAGCGTGCCGTGCTGCGCCAGATCGTGGGCCAAGGCGTGGTTGCGCGAGGGATAAACGATATCCAGTCCGGTTCCGACCACGGCAACACTGCTCGAAGCGCCATCCAGCCCGCCGCGGTGTGCGGCGGCGTCTATGCCCAACGCCATTCCGCTGACGATGCACAGCCCGCTGTCACTCAGATTCCTGGAAAATGATTCGGCATTCATTTGTCCCTGCGGCGTTGCGTTACGGCTGCCGACAACCGCCATGGCCGGCCGATTCAGAAGATCGAGGCGGCCTTTGACGTAAAGCAGGGGCGGAGGATCGGGAATTTGCAGCAGGGCTTGAGGGTATTCGGCATCGGCCAGGGTAACGATGTGGTTGTGCTCATTACCGAGCCAGGCGAAAAGAGGTGCAAGTTTCTCCGGGTCGATGCCGCGACGGATGCCCTCAGCCACGTTTCTGCCGACAACGCCCGACAGGGATGCGTAGGATGCGGCGTAAATCTGTTTCGGCTCACCGAAGGCGCGCAGCAGTTTGCGGTAGGACTCGTCACCCAGCCCCGGGATCAGGCTCAAGCCGACCCAGGAGGCGATATCGTCATCGGGCGCGAGCAAATCAGAACAAGCGCCCTTCACCATTGCCCCCTCTCCCGTCTCGCCAGTGCGAGCAGCTTTGCTGCCGCTCTCGGCGGGGACGCTCCTTGCGGGTGCAGGGAGAGGGAGGCCCTCCGGGGGGGGGTAAAGAAGAGGGGTCAGGGCGTGCGCACATCGTCCAGCATCTGCACTGGGCGCTCGCTTTGCATTACCAGGGCATAGGACAGTTTGTCGAAGACGCGAAACACGAACACCAGACCATAACGCTCGTCGGGCAGCATAACGGTTTCCGGCGAGGTTTCATCGTGCGCGCCAGGCGAGATGCTACGCCCGTGCCGGTAAAGCGCCAGCACATGGCCGACTTCGAGGCCATCTTGCCCGCCTTTGTTCAGGGTGACAATCGAGCCCTTCCCGACCTCTGCGACGCCGCCATAGGCAGAAACTATCCTGCCGAAGATCGACTTCTCCGGTGCGTGGGGTACGAAAGCGCTGGTCGCCTCTTCCTTCATTTCGACCAAACGGTCGCCGACATTGATTTCCTGGGTGGATTTGGCGATCTCTATCGTAGCCGGCGCGCCGAACCGGGTGATTCTGGCGTCTCCCAGATAGACCGCTTCATATCCCAGGGTTTCCTTGGAGTCGGGATCGACCAGCGCCTTGCCCGGGCGGTAAATGTGCCAGTTCAGCGCCCCGCCTTCCATGATGGACTGCGCATAGGCGGAATTGCCCGCGCCGAGGATGACGCGGCTCTCCTCGGTGCCGATAATGTAGGGCGCCTTTTCGAGCTCGCCTTCGGCAATGACCAGCGGCTTGCTGAGGAACGGTCCGATCGCCGCCGGCGGAATGCTGGGAATGGCGCCGCTTTCTGAGGGCTCAACCCGGGCGCGCGGGCTCAGCTTGATCGTTTCGATACCCTTGACCAGGCGTAATTCCGGCGAACCGCTGGACATGTCGAGTACGATCAAGTCGCCTGGATAGATCCAGTGCGGGTTCTTGATCTGTTGCTTGTTCATTTTCCAGATTTCCGGCCAGCGCCAGGGCTCTTTGAGAAATTTCCCCGCAATGCCCCAAAGCGTGTCTCCCTTGACTACGATGTGGCGATCGGGGTGGCGGTCTTGCAGCGCAATTTCGGTGGCTGTGGATAGCGAACTTAAGCCGAAAAGCAAAATCAGAGCTAAAATAGGCTTTTTCATGAGCGGGCCTCAAAGGGTGAGTTGTTCCTGGTCGGCATCAATGGAGCGCTACAATCCTTGACGAATTCAGGGGTTGGGTTAAATTTTGCAGGTAATTGATTAAACAAGCAAGCACTTATGGCCATATTAAATATCATTCATTATCCCGATGAGCGGCTGCATGCCATGGCTATCCCCGTGGTCGAAGTGAACGAGGAAATTCGCCGCCTGGCTGCCGATATGGCGGAAACCATGTATGCTGCGCCCGGTATCGGCCTCGCCGCAACCCAGGTAAATGTGCGCAAACAGGTCGTGGTGGTGGACATTTCCGAGGAGCGGAACAGCCTGCAGGTGTTCATCAACCCGGAAATCATTGCCAGCGAGGGGAAGGCCGAGCACGAGGAAGGCTGTCTTTCCGTGCCGGGCATTTACGAAAATGTCACGCGGGCAGAGAAAGTCACTGTGAAAGCGCTGGATGTCGAGGGAAAACCTTTTACGTTGAAGGCGGATGGGTTGCTGGCGACCTGCATTCAGCATGAAATCGATCATTTGAAAGGCAAGGTATTCGTCGAATACCTGTCGCGGCTGAAGTTGAACCGCATTCGCCTGAAGATGAAGAAGCTGATGCGGGAAACTTTGTAATGCGGTTGATTTTCGCCGGCACACCGGAATTTGCGGCTGTCGCTCTGGTTGCGCTGATCGAAGCGGGACATGATGTTGCTTTGGTACTGACTCAACCAGATCGCCCCGCCGGGCGCGGCATGAGACTGACGCCCAGCCCGGTCAAGCAATTGGCGTTGCGGCACGGGTTGAGCGTGCTGCAACCTGCGGCGCTGAAGGATGCCGAGGTTCGGGCGCAGCTAGCGGCAGTTAACGCCGACGCGATGATCGTTGCGGCCTATGGCTTGTTGCTGCCGTCGGCGGTGCTCGCCCTCCCCCGTCTCGGCTGCCTGAACATCCACGCCTCGCTGCTACCGCGTTGGCGCGGCGCGGCGCCGATCCAGCGAGCGATCCTGGCGGGCGATCCGGAAACCGGCATTACCATCATGCAAATGGATAGTGGGCTGGATACCGGCGGCATGCTGTTGCGCGCCGCGCTGCAGATTGCGGACGAGGATACGGCGCAAACCCTGCATGACAAGTTGGCGGTCCTGGGCGCATCGAGCATTGTTTCCGCGCTCCGGCAGTTGGCGCAGGGGACATTGCGAGCCCAACCCCAGAATGACAGCGCAGCAACCTATGCCGCTAAACTATCGAAAGCGGAGGGTTTGATCGACTGGCGCAAAAGCGCCGCCGAGATTGCCCGCGCGGTGCATGCTTACAATCCCTTTCCGGTGGCGCAGGCCCGGCTTCGGGCTGAAACCTGGCGCATCTGGCAGGCGCAGGCGGCGCAGCGGAGCGAGGGTTCTCCCGGAGAGATCCTGCAGGCGGACAGGGATGGCATTCTGGTCAGATGCGGTGAAGGTGCTTTGCTGCTGAAAGAGCTACAGAAAGCCGGTGGCAAGCGGTTGCCGGCGTCGAGTTTTCTGGCGGGAAACCCGGTGAAGTTGGGCGACCGGTTTGAAACTTGAATTTTGATAACCAGAAAAACGCTCACCCTCAATGGGTGTCACCCCCTCTCCCCAACCCTCTCCCACAAGGGGAGAGGGAGCAAACGAGAAGGGCGCTTGTTATGATTGGCTTGTTTTGATCGAATCACAACGCCTCGCCAGCACGGCGGTTTCCCAGGTACTGGCTGGGCGAAATCTCAACCAGGCCTTGCAAGGCTTGCTGTCCCGCCATTCTTCCCTCTCTTCGCAGCAGCGAGCCGCCGCCCAGGATATGAGCTACGGCACGCTGCGCTTCTACGGCCAGTTGCACGCCATTCTCGACCTGCTGTTGCAAAAGCCGGTACAGGATGGGGCGGTGCGCGCCCTCCTGCTGGTGGCGCTTTATCAGCTGCAATACAGCAGATCGGCGGAGCACGCCGTGGTGGATCATGCCGTCAGGGCTGCCGAGGCCCTGAAAAAACCCTGGGCCAAGGGGCTGGTCAACGCGGTGTTGCGCAACTTCCTGCGCCAGCGCATCAGCTTGCTTGAACGGGCGGCGGTCAGCGAGGAAGGGCGTTACTCCCACCCTCAATGGTGGATAGACAAATTGCGCCGACAGTATCCGGGTGACTGGGCAACACTGCTGGAAACCAACAACCAGCACCCGCCGATGACGTTGCGGGTAAATCGCCTGGCGATATCGACTGAAGCCTATCTCGACTTGCTGCATCAGCAGGGTATCGAAGGGCAGCAAGTCGGAGAAAATGCGATATTGCTGGATCAACCGGTTCCGGTCGACAAGTTGCCGGGTTTTGGCGAGGGGATGGCGTCAGTGCAGGATGCCGGGGCGCAGTTCGCGGCCCGACTGCTCGACGTCGCCGACGGGATGCGAGTGCTGGACGCATGTGCCGCGCCGGGAGGGAAAGCGGCGCACCTGCTGGAGCTGGCCAGGATCGAATTGACCGCGCTGGATTCAGATCTGGAGCGGCTGAAAAAAATCGAACAGACCTTGCAGCGGCTCAAACTCGAAGCGCATTGTCTGGCGGGGAATGCTGCCCGACCGGAGGAGTGGTGGGACGGTAAACCGTTTCAGCGTATTCTGGCGGATGTGCCATGCAGCGCGTCGGGCGTGGTGCGGCGCCACCCGGACATCAAGTGGCTGCGACGCGAAGCGGACATTGCGGCATTTGCCGCTCAGCAGGCGGAAATACTTGATGCCCTGTGGCGTGTCCTGGGCAGTGGTGGTAAATTGCTGTATGCCACCTGCTCGGTATTTGCCGAGGAAAACCAACAACAAATCGCCCAATTTCTGGTGCGGCACGAGGATGCCCAATGTTTGCCACTTTCCCTGCCGGCCGCGAAGGACGGGCAGTTAACGCCCAACCTCCAGCATGATGGGTTTTACTATGCGCTATTGCTCAAAGCCTAAGCTTTTTACTGCGGCCAGGGTTTTCCTTCTAGCCCTGTTCCTAGCGGCATCCTTGATTGCCAAGGCGGATGGCATCGAGGTTAAATCCGCCGAGCTGGCGGTGGTGGACGAAGCCTTGGTGCTGAAAGCGAACCTGGAAATCGGCCTCAGCCCGGCGCTTGAAGATGCCCTGAACAAGGGGGTTCCGCTCAATTTTATCGCCGAATTCGAACTCAAGAAGCCACGCTGGTACTGGCTGGATGAAATCATGGTCACGGCGCAGCAACATATCCGTTTGAGCTACCATGCCCTGACACGGCAATTTCAGCTTATCAACAACGCCAAATACCAGAATTTTTCCTCCTTGAACGAAGCCCTGTACGAACTTGGACGTCTTCAAGAATGGCGTGTAGCTGAAAAAACGCTGGTAGCGGAGAAGTCGCTGGTAGCCAGCAAGCCTCTGGCGGTGGACAAGGCGCTTGTGGACGGCAAGCCCTTAGCCGATGGCAAAACCCCGCTGCCGGATAAATCGCCGCTGGTGAAAAAACGGGATGGTTATCTAGCGGGTCTACGCATGAAGCTGGATCTGACTCAGTTGCCCAAACCCTTGCAGGTGAATGCACTGGCATCAAAAGACTGGAATCTGGATTCGGAATGGCATCGCTGGAACGTAAATCCCTGATGTTGGCGAGCGTGGGGCGGAAGCCATGAAATACGTCCTCTACCTGTGCGTCGGCCTCGGTGCCGTCGCGCTGTACTTGCTCTCCAGCGCCAGCGGCAACGCTGCGGCATTTTCGCAATATTACACCCTGCTGCTGGGCATTAACGGCGTGCTGGCGGCGTGTTTGCTGGTTCTGGTTCTCTATCAGCTGTGGAGTCTGCGGCGCAAGCTCAAGGCGCGGGTTTTCGGTTCGAAACTGACGTTAAGGCTGCTCCTGATGTTCGCTTTGATGGCGGTGCTTCCCGGCGTATTGGTGTACGGGGTTTCGGTACAGTTTTTGAGCAAGAGCATCGAGACCTGGTTCGACGTGCGCGTGGACAACGCCCTGGAAGGGGGGCTAAGCCTGGGCCGCAGCGCGCTCGACAACCTGTTGCGCGACCTCAATAAAAAAGGGGAATACATGGCGCTGGCGCTGGTGGATCAGCCGGTCGGCGAGCCATTGACGCTGCTTAACAATCTGCGTGAACAGGCTGGAGTGCAGGAGGCGGCGCTATTCAATGCGCGCGGCGGGATCATTGCCTATTCCGGCAGCGAGCGCGCCGGCTTGCAACCTGATCGTCCTGTGCCTTCATTGTTGCGCCAGGCGCGCCAGCAGCAACCCTATGCTGCAATCGAGTCGATTCCTGGAAAAGGCCTGTATTTGCGAGTGGTTGTTCCGGTCAATATGCTGGGCCTGAATGAAAATATTCGGGTATTACAGCTGTTCCAGCCCGTTCCGGAGCGGCTGGCCAAGGACGCGGAGACGGTTCAGGCGGTGTACCGCGATTACCAGGAGCTGTCCGTATCGCGGCTGGGAATGAAACGGATTTATGGCCTGACCTTGACGCTGGCTCTGTTGCTGGCATTGCTTTCCTCGATCGCGCTGGCTTTCCTGTTGAGCGCGCGCCTTTCCGCGCCGCTTGGCTTGCTGGCGAAAGGAACTCAGGCCGTCGCCTCGGGGGATTTCAGCATCATGCCGGCGGTGCATAGCCGGGACGAGCTGGGCTCCCTGATGCAGTCGTTCAACGACATGACCCGGCAGCTGGCGGAGGCGCGCGCGGTGGCCGAGCTCAACCAGCGCCAGCTGGAAACGGCGAAAGCGTACCTGGAAAGCATCCTGGCTCACTTGTCGAGCGGGGTGCTGGCGTTTGACGAAAATCTCAGCCTCAAGACCATGAACCCTGCCGCCGCAGAAATTCTGGGTGTGGATTTGTCCGTTCTGAGCAAACGCCGGTTCTACAAGTGGGCGCTTAATGACGAAGCATTGAAGGCGCTCGCGGTGGCAGTCGAAGAACTCTTCCGCCACAATGAAGCAAAAGAATGGCAAACTCAGATGGAGTATGCCGGCAAGAACGGCAATCAGGTCTTGCTGGTGCGCGGCACGCGCTTGCCGGCGGCAGTGGGTAACGACTTCATCGTGGTCTTCGACGATATCACCCATTTGCTCCAGGCCCAGCGTGATGCCGCATGGGGCGAGGTGGCGCGGCGCCTGGCGCACGAAATCAAAAATCCGCTCACACCGATCCAGCTCTCGGCCGAGCGGCTCGAGCACAAGCTTGCGGACAAACTCAGCGCGCCGGATGCCGAGGTGCTGAAGCGGGCGACGCAAACCATTGTTAACCAGGTAACGGCGTTGAAGAGCATGGTGAACGCTTTTGGCGAATATGCCCGCGCTCCCAGCCTGAACCTGGAGGCGGTGGACCTCAATCAGCTGGTGTACGAAATCCTGGCGCTGTACGAGCACTCCGGCGCGCACATTTCGACCCGTCTTGCGCCGGCGTTGCCGCTGGTGACCGGTGATCCGACCCTGCTGCGCCAGGTGGTGCATAATTTGCTGCAAAATGCCCAGGATGCCCTGGCCGAAACGGAACAACCCCAAATTACGGTGGAAACCGCCGCGGAAGAAAACTCGGTCAGGCTGACCGTCCGGGATAACGGTTGCGGTTTTCCCGAAGTGCTCATGGCGCGCTTGTTCGAGCCTTATGTCACGACCAAGCCGAAAGGCACCGGGCTGGGCCTGGCTGTCGTCAAAAAAATCATCGAGGAGCATCACGGCAGGATGAAAATCGAAAATACTCAGCCCCACGGGGCGAGCGTCTGCATTTATTTACCCTGCGGGGAAACGGCTTAAATGGCAGCCAATGAAATCCTGGTGGTGGACGATGAGGTCGGCATCCGCGAGCTGCTAAGGGAAATTCTGCATGACGAGGGCTACATTGTCGCGCTGGCGGATAATGCCGGCGCGGCGCGCATTTATCGCAGCCAGAAACGCCCCGACCTGGTGCTGCTCGACATCTGGATGCCGGACACCGATGGCATCACGCTGCTCAAGGAGTGGGAAAGCAACGGACTGCTGACCATGCCGGTGATCATGATGTCCGGCCACGGCACCATTGACACTGCGGTGGAGGCGACACGCATCGGTGCCGCAGACTTTCTGGAAAAGCCCATCGCCCTGCAAAAACTGCTGAGTACCGTAGAGCGCGCGCTCAAGAAAGGCGAGCCGCTACCGTGCAATGGAGAGGCGCTGGCCGGCCTGGGCACGGGTGCCGCCGTCAGCGAATTGAAGATGCGCCTGGCGCAGGTGGCCAACCAGATAGCTCCCCTGCTGTTGACCGGGGAGGCCGGCTCCGGCATGGAATTGTGCGCGCGCTACCTGCATCGACCGAACACCCCCTGGGTTGCGCCGGAAAACCTGTCCGTTCTGGCGGACGACCCGATGAGCCCGCTGGAGCAGGCGCGCGATGGCCTGCTTTACCTGGAGGAGATCGGAAATCTGGGCAAGATGGAACAGAAGGGCCTTGCGTTGATTCTGAACAAGCTGGAAAAGTATGGCGTGCGCCTGGTGTGCGCCACGTCCATGCCCCTGCCCCAACTGGTCGAGGAGGGTGCGTTCGACGCCCGGCTGTTTCAGGCGATCAATGGCCTGACGCTGGCGGTGCCCAGCCTGCGCGAACACAGCGAGGATATTCCCGATCTCGCCAGGCAGATGCTGGCGCGGCTGATCGAAACCGGGCAATTGTCCCAGCGCCATTTCAGCGTAGCGGCGCTGAATCTTCTGCGCGATGAAAGCTGGCCCGGCAATTTGCCGCAGCTCGGCAACGCGGTGAAAACACTGGCGCTGACCGCCCTGTCCAAAGAGATTACTGCCGAGGACGTTAGCCGGGTGCTGGGACAATTCGTCCCACCGGTTCCGCCATCTGCGGCCCAGTACGCGTTGCCCCTCGATCAGCCGTTACGCGAGGCGCGCGACGAGTTCGAGCGGATTTATTTCGAGCATCAGCTCAAGAAGGTCGGCGGCAATATGAGCCGTCTGGCGGAAAGCGTCGGGCTGGAGCGTACCCATCTCTACCGCAAGCTGAAGCAACTCGGCATATCCGTGGGCAAGGGAGAAATCGGGAGCTGACGGGCCATGTTTTGCAGGCAAGTGTTTAAGACGGCCTAAAAAAGGGATAGAATTGCGCTCCTTGGAAAGCGGCGAAAACAAGCTGCGGCAGCCGGCGGCGAAAGATATAGACAGCGATGAGTAAAACCGAAAAAAATTCCGGCCATGCCTCAACGGCCACAAACGGTAAGAGCAAATCCTCTGGCCTGATGCTTGCCGCTATCGGCGTGGTGTTCGGCGACATCGGCACCAGCCCGCTGTACACCCTGAAAGAAGTGTTTCACAGCGCCCACGGCATCGCGCCCAGCCACGACAATGTGCTCGGAGCGCTGTCGCTGGTGCTGTGGGCGCTGCTGATCGTGGTTTCGCTCAAGTACGTGATATTCATCATGCGCGCCAACAACAATGGCGAGGGCGGCATTATGGCGCTGCTGGCGCTGACGCTTAAAAGCTCGCCCGGCGACACGCGAAGCCGCTGGTTGTTGATGTCGATGGGGATTTTCGGCGCCGCGCTGTTCTACGGCGATAGTCTGATTACCCCGGCGATTTCGGTGCTGTCCGCCGTGGAGGGACTGAAGATCGCCACCCCCGCGCTTGAGCCTTTCGTTATCCCGATCACGCTTGCGGTGCTGATCGGCTTGTTCATGTTTCAGCGCAAAGGTACCGCCAGTGTGGGTGCGCTGTTCGGGCCGGTGATGATCGTCTGGTTTGCCACTCTGGCGCTGCTAGGCATCATCAACATCCTCGACGAGCCGGCGGTATTGCAGGCGGTGAACCCGCTCTACGGCGTTCAGTTCTTTGTGGAAAACCAGTGGTACGGCTTTCTGGCCTTGGGCGCGGTGGTGCTGGCGGTAACCGGGGGCGAGGCGCTTTACGCCGACATGGGCCATTTCGGCCGCATGCCGATCAAGACAGCATGGTTCTTCTTCGTGCTGCCAGCGCTGCTGCTCACTTACTTCGGCCAGGGCGCACTGATGATCCACAATCCCGCCGCAGTGGAGAACCCGTTTTACCTGCTCGCGCCGTCATGGGCGCTTTACCCGATGATCGCCCTGGCCACCCTGGCCACGGTGATCGCCTCTCAGGCCGTGATTTCGGGTGCCTTTTCCGTCACCCGTCAGGCGATACAGTTGGGTTACTGCCCACGACTGGAGGTGCAGCATACTTCGGAACGGGAAATCGGCCAGGTCTACCTGCCGGCGATCAATTGGGCTTTGCTCGTGGCGATCATCGCGCTGGTGCTGGGGTTCCGTTCCTCCAGCAACCTCGCTGCCGCTTATGGCATTGCGGTCACCGGCACCATGGCTATCGACACCATCCTGGCGGTGGTGGTGGCACGTGCGCTGTGGGGATGGAGTCGGGTCACGGCCGTTCTGGTCGCCGTCCTGTTCCTGATCATCGACCTGTCATTCTTCGGTGCCAACGCCATGAAGATTCCTCAGGGGGGCTGGTTTCCCCTGGTTGTCGCTATTGCGGTATTCACCTTGTTGTCTACCTGGAAGCGGGGGCGGGCGCTGCTGTTCGAACGGCTGCAGACCGGCGCAATCGCGCTGGAGCCTTTTCTTGCCGGAATTGCCGCCCACCCGCCGCTACGCGTGCCAGGCACGGCGGTTTTCCTTACCGCCAATCTCGGCGGCGTGCCTCACGCCATGCTCCATAATCTAATCCATAATAAAGTGTTGCACGAACGGGTGGCTCTGCTGACGGTCATCACCGAAGACGTACCCCATGTGCCGGAAATTGATCATGCCGAGGTGCAGTCGCTAGGCAACAATTTTTATCGGGTTATCGTGCGTTACGGCTTCAAGGACGAGCCAGACATCCCTAAAACACTGATGCAATGCAAGGAATGCGGATTGGAATTCCAGATGATGGAAACTTCTTTTTTCATCAGCCGGGAAACCCTGATCGCGACGATAGCGCCGGGCATGGCGCTGTGGCGCGAAAAGTTGTTTATCAGCATGGCGCGCAACGCCGGCAGCGTCTCCGCCTACTTCAAGATTCCGACCAACCGGGTGGTGGAACTGGGAACGCAGATCGAGCTGTGACGCGCCCCGCCATCAATTTGGGGTTGCGCGGCGACTCACATTCGACGGGCGCCAGAAAAGCGGACGCACCTCCGATGAGATGTTTATCGCCGGCAACGGCTTCGCCCCTGTTTATGATTTTCAGCCCTATTTTGTGCGCCTTGCGCGGGATACCCACGCCAATTCACGAATAGCGACATGCCGCGGGATTATCGCAAGAAGCTCATTTTATTTGAGACCCAATCGGTGTAATCGCTTGAAATGCTTTGATTAATGCATTTCGTGGCGTAATATTGGCAGGTGGCGGGTTGGCCTGCCTGGCGATGGCGGCGTGCGGCAATAACGAAGGGGCAACATGGGGGCACTGCGGGAAAGTGGGTTGACGCTCAAGCTGGCGGATGACAGACGCCGGCTGCTGGCATCTTTTCGTCCGGCAAAAGTCCTCGGCGAGGCCGACCTGGGTTTGCTGAGAGGCGAGTTGGCGGAGCAATTCCCCGACCTGTTCATTTTCGAGCAGCTCCTGCCGCAGGCAATCAATAAAATTCGTGCCGGTGAGGCATTCGAAATAACCATCGGCGAGGTGCGGGACGGCGAAGTCCAGGTCCATCTGGACGCCAGCAAAATGGCGGCCTATCTGCACATTTTGCCGCCTTTCGGCGGCGCGCCCGTCACCCGCGAGCAGGTGGGCAGCGCCATCGAGCGGGCCGGCGTGGTTTTCGGGCTCGATCACGAAGTCGTCGAGCAGTCTATTCAAGCCGGTCGCGCCGACAACGTCCTGATCGCGAAAGGCCGTCAGCCTGTGTACGGCGAGGATGGCCGGCTGGAAAGCCTGATTCCCTCCATGAAGGAACGCCGTCCGCGCCTCGACGAACACGGCTTGGCGAATTACCGCAACCTTGGGGAAGTCCTTGTCGTCCACACGGGCGAAACCCTGGTGCGACGCGTTCCGGCCACTCCCGGCGAAGCGGGGGAAACCCTGCTCGGCCAGGAGATTCCCGCCATCCCCGGCAAGGATGTGATGTTCGCTTCCGGCCTGACCGGGGTGGCGCCCGATACCAGCGACCCCGACGTACTGGTCGCCGCCATTACCGGCCAACCCGTGCAGGTGAAGAACGGCGTGATTGTTGAGCCCACCTATACCGCGTCCAGCGTCGACCTGTCCACCGGCAACATCGTTTTCGACGGCACGGTCAAGGTGCAGGGCGACGTGCAAGCCGGCATGTGCATCCGGGCGACCGGAGACATCCACGTCGCCGGCACGGTGGAGGCGGCGACTCAGGGGGAGGCGACCCTGGAGGCCGGCGGCGACATCGTGGTTCAGGGCGGGGTGATCGGTCGCGCCGATTCCGGCAGCGGCGAAAGTCATGTTTCCCACCTCCATTGCAAGGGTTCGTTTACTGCCCGCTTCGTCCAGAATGTCCAGATTTTCGCCGAGGACAGCATCTACATCGACGATACGGCGATGCACAGCGATCTCTCCGCCGCCAACCAGGTCGTGGTGGGAAAAGAAGGCTCAGGCAAGGGGAAGGGGCGCATTATCGGCGGGTTGACCCAGGCAACGCTGCTGGTCAAGGCGCAGGTGATTGGTTCCCCGTCACTGACCAAAACAGTGGTGGAAGTGGGATTCCACCCCAAAATGAATGACCGGCTCCGCCTGCTGGCGAGCGAACGGGAAGAATGGGACAAGAAGCTGGAGGATGTGCAAAGGGTGCTGGCCTTCGCCAAGCTGAATCCCGGCAAGCTTTCCGAGGAAACCCTGCAGAAAGCCGAAAAAACCCTGGTCTCGGCGCAGGCCCGCATCGCGGAGTTGCAAGACGAACACGAGATCCTTAACGGGCAACTCCGGCTATCGGACAAAGGCCGCGTGGTCGTGGAAAAAACCCTTTACGAGGGCGTCGAGGTGATGTCCGGGGGGCAACGCTACAAGGCGGTTGCAGAGCGGGGCGCCGGCGTGTTTTGTCTGCGCGAGGGCGAACTGGTGTACGACGACTTGCCTCGTTAGGGGCTGCTAGCAGCCTGTCGGACTTAAAGGAAATCGGCTGCAAAATGATCTGGCCGGTGCATATTTCCCCGCTTTCCTGCGCCAATATGAATAACTATTGGCTTGAAAATCGTGAAAATCTGCCCTCGACCAGCTCATTTTTCGCTTCGATTCTTTACGTCCGACAGGCTGCTAGTATTCGGGGTTGAAGTTCTTGATGATGATCTGGCCCGACTTCTCGTCGTGCTCCACGTCCAGCAGCTTGCGCGCGGCAGCTTCCTCAAGCAGCTTGCTGAACGAGCGAAAGCCGTAGTAGCTTTCATTGAAGCCCGGCTTGCGCCGCTTCAGCGCCTGCTTGACCATCGAACCCCAGATTTTTTCCTCTTCGCCGCGCTCCGCAAACAGGGCCTCTACCGTCTCCATCATCAAGTCCAGGGCTTCCTGTGACTTGCTGCCCTCTTCCGGGGGTGCGGTTTTAGGAGCCGCCCCCGCGCTGCCTTTGGCGGCAGGCTTTTTCTTGCTGGTGCGCTTCTTGGCTTTTTCCGCCTTCTCGGCGTTCTCGCGTGCCAGATCGTCGTAGTAGATGAACTCGTCGCAGTTGGCGATCAGCAGATCGGAGGTGGAGTTCTTGACCCCGACCCCGATCACGGTCTTGTTGTTCTCGCGCAGTTTGCTCACCAGGGGCGAAAAATCCGAATCGCCGCTGATGATGACGAAAGTGTCGACATGGGATTTGGTGTAGCACAGGTCGAGGGCGTCGACCACCATGCGGATGTCGGCGGAATTCTTGCCCGATTGCCGCACGTGGGGAATCTCGATCAGCTCGAACGATGCCTCGTGCATGGCGGCCTTGAATTCCTTGTAGCGCTCCCAGTCGCAATAGGCTTTTTTCACCACGATGCTGCCCTTGAGCAGCAGGCGTTCCAGCACCTTGCTGATGTCGAACTTGTCGTACTTGGCGTCGCGCACGCCCAGCGCGACGTTCTCGAAATCGCAATACAGCGCCATGCTGCGGATGGTTTGGGGAGAAGCTGCCATGTTCGGCTCCATGTGGTCGCGTGAACCGCGATGATAGCATCGCTCCGGCATGGAGGGAGTTGTCCCGGAGGGTCGGCGGTGACATACTGGCGTCCCGATTCGTTTGTTTGGAATACAGTGTGGAATTTCCGCTTCATTCCGGCCTGAAATATTCGGCCATCGCTGCCGTGCTGTTGCTGGCGACCGCCCACGCCGCCAGTGCGGAGCAAGTGGTGTGCCATTACACCTATGGCGGCGAGACCCAACTCCTGGCCGCACTTCCGGTGAAATCGCCCTATGCGGTGACGGGCATCCGGGTGGGGTCGTATTTCCTGTTCCGGCTGGTATTCCAGGACGAACCCGCCGAGTCGGCGGCAATCAAGGTGTATACCTACGTCGACCGGGATGAAGTCCCGACGCTGATCCACCAGGCCAGTTTCCCTTATCCCCCGGCGGCCAACGCGGCAACGTCCTATGGTTTCAGCGGACTGCACTTCGTCTACGAACCGGTACGCGATAGCGAATTGCAATACTGGTGCCGGATGGCGCCGTACAAGGAGGCAGGCCGATGAAAACCACCGGACCAGCGTTGCTGCTGGCAACGCTGTTGCTCATCGCCGTCGCGGTGCAGGCAGACCCGGTGCGGCTGATCTTCGCCGGCGACATCATGCTCGACGACGGGCCGGGGAGGGTGATCCAGTCGGGGCGCGATCCGCTGGCCCACTTCAGCGCCACCCTGGCCGAGGCCGATTTCACGCTGGGAAACCTGGAATGCCCCGTCGCTACCGGCGGCAAGGCGCTGGAAAGCAAGATA
>JAUYEK010000421.1 GCA_030691435.1 Sulfuricella sp.
AACGGCGCCTTTTTCCGCCATGCGTCGTTGCATCCCCTTGCCGTATACCCCATACGGCGGCGAGTCTGCGCCTAGCCTGGCGAAAAAATCCATCCGTTTCATTTGCCCCCGTTTTGGTGGAGCGGACTACTAGGATTAACCACGCCCTCATCCGGAAAAGTGGGTAACCAGTTCCAGAGGATAACGCGTGCCGGCCAGATAATCCTCAACGCATTTAAGCACCAACGGGCTGCGATGACGCTCCGCCGTGGCACGGATTTCTTCCTGACTCAGCCACACGGCGCGCAGAATACCGCTATCCAGCTGTCGTCGCGGCTCGTGCCCATGCACCCTCCCGGCAAAGGCAAAGCGCAGGTAGGTGATGTCCTTGCTGGGGTGACGCCAACGATAAACGCCCAGCAACCATTCCGGAATGAAGTGATAAGCGGTTTCTTCCAGCGCTTCGCGAACCGCGCCCTGCGCCAGGGTCTCATCCGCTTCCCAGTGGCCGGCAGGCTGATTGAAGCGTATGCCCTCACCGGTTTCTTCCTCCACCATGAGGAATTTTCCATCTTGCTCGATCACCGCCGCCACGGTGACATTAGGCTTCCAGATCATGAATTTTTCCTGCAAAAAGAGGCGATTTTATCGCTTTTCAGGTTCGATTCAAAACCGGAAGAGCTAAGTGTAGAATTGAACCTTGAAAAAAGCAGTTCAGCCACGGATTAGCACAGATTTACACAGATTATCAATGAATTACCATCTCATCTTGCGCACCTTTTAGGGTGAATGGCAAATCTTATTCAACACATTGTTTTATCTGTGTTAATCCGTGTCAATCTGTGGCTAGCTGTGGTTTTTAGGTTTAAAACCATTTAAGGAAAATGCCATCTTGAACAAAGCCGTCGTGCTACTGTCGGGCGGACTGGATTCCGCCACCACTCTCGCCATCGCCCGCAGCGAGGGATACGCCTGCTATTGCCTGAGCCTGGATTACGGTCAGCGCCACGGCTCGGAACTGGAAGCTGCACAGCGTGTTGCCGCCGCGCAGGGGGCCAGCGAGCAGCGCACGATTAAACTCGATTTGACGGCATTCGGCGGCTCGGCCCTGACCGACGAAAAAATTGCCGTGCCGACTGCACCATCGGTCGGCATCCCCGTTACCTACGTACCGGCACGCAACACCATCATGCTGTCGCTCGCGCTGGCGTGGGCGGAAGTGCTGGGCAGCCGCGACATCTTCATCGGCGCCAATGCGGTGGACTACTCGGGTTACCCGGACTGCCGCCCTGAATATCTCAAAGCCTTCGAGAAAATGGCCAACCTTGCCACTAAATCCGCAATCGAAGGCAACACCCTGCGCATTCGCGCCCCCTTGGTCGCACTCTCGAAAGCGGAAATCATCCGCCGTGGCATTGCACTGGGCGTGGATTACCGCCTCACCGTTTCCTGTTACCAGGCTGGAGAGGACGGTTCGGCCTGCGGAACCTGCGATTCCTGCCGTTTGCGCCGCCAGGGATTCGCCAGCGCCGGAATGGCCGACCCCACCCGCTACCGGCTTGAAACTAATGGCCGGATATAGCAATCTAGTCCGAACAGACTATGTATAAATGTTACATTTAACTATAGAATTAAAAAAAATTTAATGAATAACCCGATGGAAGGATAAACAAATGGTCTTTGAAAGCTTCGCGCAAGCTCAATCGTTTTTTCTTTGGGCCACCTTTGGCATCGCCCTGATCATGGGGGCGCTCGTAAACAAAACCAATTTCTGCACCATGGGCGCGGTTTCCGACTGGGTCAACATGGGCGACACAGGCCGCCTGCGCGCCTGGCTGTTTGCGATTGCGGTGGCGATGCTGGGCGTAGCGGTCCTCGAAGCCAGCGGCCTCGTCAAACTGGCCGCCACCTTCCCGCCCTACCGCGCGAACCAGCTGGTCTGGGCCGAAAACCTGCTGGGCGGACTGATGTTCGGCATCGGCATGACGCTCGCCTCCGGTTGCGGCAACAAAACCCTGATCCGCATCGGCGGTGGCAGCTTCAAGGCTATCATGGTCCTGGCCATCATCGCGATCATCGCCTACTACATGGTCAATCCGTTCCCGGACTCGGACAAGACGCTGTTCACCGTGCTGTTCTACGACTGGATACGCCCGCTCGCCGTCACCCTGCAAACCAACCAGGATCTAGGCGCAATCGTCGCCGGCAGCGGCAGCGCTGCAACACCGCGGCTGGCTATCGGCGGCATACTTGCACTGGTGCTCATCGGCTTTGCCTTCATGTCCGCCGATTTCCGCGACAATTTCGACAACATCCTCGCCGGACTGGTCGTCGGCCTGACCGTACTGGCAGCCTGGTACATCACCAGCAACGTGATGGTAAGCGCCGACGGACAGCCCTTCTCCCTGCAGAACTTCGTCGCCGAGCAATGGGATATGTACGCCAAGCCGGAAGAGCTGAAACCCGCAGACAGCCGGCCGCTCTCGACCCAATCCTTTTCCTTCATCAACCCCATGGGCCAGACTTTCGGCTACGCGATGGCCGGCTTCAAGCTCACCGCGCTGACTTTCGGCGTCATGTCGGTTGCCGGCGTAATCCTCGGCTCCTTGCTGTGGTCCCTGGTGAGCAGGAGCTTCCGTATCGAGTGGTTCGTTTCAGTAAAGGACTTTTTCAACCACTTCGTCGGCGCCATCCTGATGGGTTTCGGCGGTGTGCTGGCGATGGGCTGCACCATCGGCCAGGGGGTGACCGGCGTTTCCACTCTCGCGGTCGGCTCCATCATCACCCTGCTGGCCATCATTGCAGGCAGCGCCTCCACAATGAAATACCAGTACTGGAGAATGATGCAGGAAGCCTGATTTAATCAAGACATTAACGTCACGAGGCCCCGTCCAGCGGGGCCTCGCTCTTGACAGAAAACTCATGCCACGGCATAATCGCTGTTTTTCGGGGGTCGTTAGCTCAGCCGGTAGAGCAGCGGACTTTTAATCCGTTGGTCGCCAGTTCGAATCTGGCACGGCCTACCAAGAAATTTAAGGGCTTGCAGCAATGCAAGCCCTTTTCATTTTGGGGCGCCCTACGCTTTCATCTTCTCTCAACATTGGGTAATTCGCCATGAAACGGGCCTTCAAAATGAGCGCTTTGCCTAGTTACGCACAGAATATTCGGGTATAAAGTGGTCAGGTGAAGCGGTGTGACTTCATATTGCCCCGCCGCCAGTATTAAATTCCGAAAAGAGAGCCCGAATGGCAAATCTTCAAGCCCTTACCCAACCGAAAATCTTCGACCGCCAGATGCTGGATGACTACCTGGAAGACCTGGCCGACCTCGCCCCCAAGATTGAGCAGGATGTGGCCCGGCTCAAACAATCGCCTGACGACAAACAAATCATCGACAATCTGTTTCGCATTCTGCACAACATCAAGGGCGACGCCGCCTTGTGCAAGGTAGAAATGGGCGTCATCATCAGTCATCCACTCGAAACCCTGATGGGGGATCTGCGCACAGGCAAACTGCGCTTCACCGAGTTGCTCGGCGAAATCATCCTGCTGACGATAGATCGCCTGGAATTAGCAGTGGAAGCGTTGGCGGCGGGGAAACCCATCGCCCAATTGCAGCTCGTCAAACTGGTGCAAGGACTGGAAAAGTTAAGCCAGACCCCGCAAAACCAGCTCGACACCGCCATCAGCGGCGTCATCGAATCAGTCACCGGGTTTCGTCCCACCATGGCGACGCTGCGCGGCACGCCGCAAAAGTCGGCGATCTCGCGCAGCCAGGAAAGCATCGCCGCGGATCTGCGCTTTTTCCGTTCGCTTGCGCAGCAATTCGAAAGCCGGTCGATCCACTTTCAGGGACGCAGCGCCCGGATGCTTCGCCTTGCCCTGGATACCAACAAGGCGGCGGGCAAACCGGTCGACCCGGTACAGCTGGAAGCCGCGGCCTACATGCACGACGTCGGCATGATGCTCCTGCCCGAAGGGATGTGGCTGAACAAACTGGGGCGGCTCAATGAAGATGACAAGAAAGCCCTGCGCGCGCACCCCGGTTACGGAGCCGGCCTGCTGGAACGGATGGAAGGCTGGAAACCCGCCGCCGAGATGGTAGCACAGCACCATGAAATGCCGGATGGCGCGGGTTACCCGGCGGGCCTGAAATCAGATGCCATCTGCCCGGGAGCAAAAATCCTGGCGATCGTCGACGCTTTTGAAGCCGTGATGCTGAAGCATACTCATCGCGGCCATGGGCGTTCGATGCTGCGCGCCATCGCGGAAGTGAATGCCTGCGACAACCAGTTCGCGGCGGAGTGGATATCCCCCTTCAATACCGTGATCCGGCGGCTGATCGAGGGCTAACAGATTCGGGGCAACTGCTCCCCCGTCAGCCAATCCACGATGCGCCGCCCACCGAAGGCGGTTTCCATCTGCACGAAGCCGTGATCGTCCTCAATCACCTCGCCGATCACCGCCGCATCCTGCCCCAGCGGGTGGGCGCGCATCGCTGCCAGCAACGCATCCGCATCCTCTTGCCGGCAAAAAGCGACCAGCTTGCCTTCATTGGCTGAATAAAGCGGGTCGAGCCCCAGAAACTCACACGCGGCCCTGACCTCGGTGCGGATAGGCAAGTCGGTTTCGCGCAGCATCATGCCGACACCCGACTGGCGGGCGATTTCATTGAGGGTGGTGGCGAGCCCGCCGCGAGTGGGATCGCGCAGCGCGTGGATGCCGGGAACCGCCGCGACCATGGCTGCCACCAGTCCATGCAGGGCGGCGGTGTCCGACTGGATTGAAGTGCCGAAGCTCAAATTCTCCCGCACGGAAAGAATCGCCACGCCGTGGTCGCCGACCGACCCGCTGACGATGATCGCATCCCCCGGCCGCGCCCGGTCGCCGGAAATATTGACCCCCTGCGGTACCATTCCCACCCCGGTGGTCGTGATGAATACGCCATCGCCCTTGTTGCGCTCCACCACCTTGGTGTCGCCGGTAACGACAGGCACGCCTGCTTCCCGGGATGCGTTTGCCATGGATTCGACGATGCGCGCAAGATCGGCGAGCGGAAAGCCTTCCTCCAGGATGAAGCTGGCAGAAAGATAAAGCGGCACGGCACCCGCCATGGCCACGTCGTTGATGGTGCCATGCACCGACAGGCAGCCGATGTCGCCGCCGGGGAAGAACAGCGGCGAGACCACATGACTGTCGGTGGCCATCACCATGCGCCCCGCCGGGATATGGAAGCTCGCCTGGTCGTTCATCTGGCGCAGGAATTCGTTGTCGAAAGCGGCCAGAAACAACTCCTCGATCAACTGCGCCATGGCACGACCGCCGCTGCCATGGGTCATGTCGACACAACCGTTTTTCAGGTCGAGGGGACGGATGTAGCCGGTTCTGGTTTTGCTCATTTAACCCCATTTCTCACCGCAAAGGACGCAAAGGAACGCGAAGGAAAGCATTTTAAGATTTTCCTTTGCGAAACCTTGCGTCCCTTGCGGTTAATGCTTTTGATTTTCTTTATCCCGTCCGTATGTGTAATACGCCGCGCAAGCCCCTTCGGACGACACCATGCACGAACCGATGGGATTATCCGGCGTACACACCGTGCCGAACACCTTGCAGGCTAGCGGTTTCTTCACGCCGCGAATGATGGCGCTGCATTCGCAGGCCGGGTGGTCGGCTACCGACTGATAAGGCAATGCGAAACGCTTTTCCGCATCGTAGGCCGCGTATTTTTCCCGGATTTGCAGGCCGCTGTCGGGCACCCAGCCGAGGCCGCGCCATTCGAAGGTCTTGCGCGATTCGAACACCTCCGCCACCAGGCGCTGCGCCTTGATATTGCCGTCGCGGGTGACGGTGCGGGTGAACTCGTTTTCTACCTCGGCGCGGCCTTCGTTGAGTTGCCGCACCAGCATCAGGATCGCCTGCATCACGTCCAGCGGCTCGAAACCGGCGATCACCACGGGTATATGATATTGCGCGGCAAACGGCTCGTAGGGCCGACTGCCGATCACGGTGGAAACGTGCGCCGGGCCGACCACGCCATCCACCCGCGCCTCCCCGCTCCCCATGATGGCGGTGATGGCGGCGGGGGTCAGCACGTGGTTGGAAAACACGGAAAAATTCTTCAGCCCCAGCTCCCCGGCGCGGAGGATCGCCACCGCCGTGGGCGGGGTGGTGGTTTCGAAACCGATGGCGAAGAACACCACCTCCTTGTCCGGGTTTTCCTGCGCGATTTTCAGCGCATCGGCGCTGGAGTAGATCATGCGCACATCCGCACCGCCCGCCTTGGCCTTGAGCAGGCTCCTGCGGTTCGAGCCGGGCACCCGCAGCATGTCGCCGTAAGTACACAGAATAACGTTGGGCCTGCGCGCCAGTTCGATGGCGCTATCCACCCTGCCGATCGGCAGCACGCACACCGGGCAGCCGGGGCCGTGGATCATGTTTATGTTGTCGGGCAGCAGGCCCTGAACACCATAACGGAAAATGGCGTGGGTGTGGCCGCCGCAAAACTCCATCAGGCCGTAAGCCCGGTCAGACCGCGCCTCGCGCAGGATATCGGCAGCCAGCTTGCGCGCCAGCGCGCCGTCGCGAAATTCGTCGATGTATTTCATTTTGGAGAGGGGAGAGGGGTGAGGAGTGAGGGGTCAAACCCTTCGCTTATTTCCGCGAACAGGGCAAGGGTCTGCTCCGCCTCTTCCTGGTCGAGCCGATTGAGCGCGTAGCCGACGTGGACGATGACGTAATCGCCCACCGCCACGCCATCCACCAGCGCCAGCGAGATTTCCTTGCGCACCCCGCCCAGTTCGACCACGGCACCGTCATTTTCCAGCAGTTCCACCACCTGGGCGGGAATAGCCAAGCACATATTTCAGCTCCTTGATTGCATTGCGACCCACGCCTGCCCCAGGCTCAGCCCGCCGTCGTTAGGCGGAGCCTGACGCGCCTGATGGACACGGGCGCCCGTAGCCTCCAGGCGGGCGGCAAGATCCGCGCTGAGCACCCGGTTGAGGAAACACCCGCCGCCGAACACCACGTCATTCAGCCCGGTTCCCGCCCTCTTCGCGACCACCCATTCGGCCAGCGCCTCGACCAGGGTGGCGTGGAACAGCGCCGCGCCGAGGCCGGCATCGCGAGTATCGCTTAGCGTCGCAAGCAGCGGCAAAAGATTCAGCCCGCCTTCGCCAAGAGTATAACCGCCATTCATCGGCGCAACCGGGCCGTATTCCTGCGCCAGCCCTTCCAGCAGCATCGCCGCCTGGCCCTCGAAAGCGGAAGCCTCGCGCACGCCGAGCAGCCCGGCAGCGGCATCGAACCAGCGGCCGCAGCTGGAAGTGGCCGGGCTGTTGAGATTCTTCTCCAGCATCTGCCGTACCGCGCCTGCTGCCGGTAGCGCAAAACGGCGCTCGATTTCCTCGCTCCGGCCCAAGGCGTGCAGGGCGCTCGCCGCCATCCGCCAGGGTTCGCGCGCGGCGCGGTCGCCGCCGGGCAGCGCCAGTTCGGCGAGGTGCCCGAGGCGCTCGAACGACGCCCCATCCACCTGCAGCAGCTCGCCGCCCCAGGCCTTGCCGTCACGGCCCAGCCCGACCCCGTCCAGCGCCAGCCCCAATACCGGCCCCGCCAGCCCATGTTCCGCCATCACCGCGGCGATATGGGCGTGGTGGTGCTGTACGGCAAGCACCGGAATGCCGCGCTGCCGCGCGAGATCGGCGGCGAAACGGCTGCTGAAGAAATCCGGATGGAGGTCGTGGGCGACGATTTCCGGCTCGATTTCCAGCACGTTCATCAGGTGCCGTGCCGTGTCCTCCAGCGACCGGCAGGTAACGGCATTGTCCAGGTCGCCGATGTGCTGAGAAACGAAGGCCTCATCGCCGCGCGTCAAACAGACTGTGTTCTTGAACCAGCCGCCGCAGGCCAGCACCGAGCGCCCCGCCCTCGGCAACTTGATGGCGCGTGGAGTGTAGCCTCGGGCGCGGCGGATGAAACCAACCCGCGCCAGCGCCGTTTGCCCCCTCCCCCTTGATGGGGGAGGGTTGGGGAGAGGGTGGATACGCCGTGCCCCCTCTCCCCAACCCTCTCCCGCGAGGGGAGAGGGAGTTTCTTTGTTT
>JAUYEK010000091.1 GCA_030691435.1 Sulfuricella sp.
AAGAAGAACCTAGCGGCCTGCCGCCGCGCCATTACCCCGAATGGGACTATCTCAGCCAGACCTTCCGTCCGGACTGGGTGAGCGAGTACGAAGCAATGCACCCGAAAGGGAATGCGGCGGACATCGACCGGTTGCTGGCCAAGAACGCCGCCCTGGCCAAACGCCTGAAACGCATGCTGGACCTGCTCAAGCCGCAGGAAAAAATGCGTATCCGCTATCAGGAAGAAGGCAGCGAGCTGGACCTGGACATCGCCCTGCGCTCGCTGATCGACTTCAAGAGCGGCGCCACGCCCGACCCGCGCATCAACATGAGCCACAAGACCAGCGGGCGCGACATCGCCGTGATGCTGCTGCTGGACTTGTCCGAATCGCTGAACGAAAAAGCGACGGGCTCCGACCAGACTATCCTGGAACTCTCCCAAGAAGCCGTCTCATTGCTGGCCTGGGCGATCGACAAGCTGGGCGATCCCTTCGCCATCGGCGGTTTCCACTCCAACACCCGGCACGACGTGCGCTACCTGCACGTCAAGGGCTACAGCGAACGCTGGAATGATGAAGTCAAGGGCCGCCTGGCGGCAATGGAAGCCAGCTACTCCACCCGCATGGGCGCTGCCATGCGCCACGCCGCCCACTACCTGGAGGCACAGAAGGCGGACAAGAAGCTGATGCTGATCCTCACCGATGGTCAACCCTCCGACGTGGACACCAAGGATGAACGCCTGCTCATCGAAGACGCTCGTCAGGCAGTCAAGGAACTGGATCAGAAGGGGATCTACGCCTACTGCATCAACCTCGACCCCAAGGCAGACGAATACGTCAGCGACATTTTCGGCAAACAGTACACCGTGATCGACAACATCCAGCGCCTGCCCGAACGCCTGCCGGAACTGTTCATGGCGCTGACGAAGTAATCACCGGGCGTTGACCAAACGCCGATTGTGGATGAGTCAAGACGGTGCCTCCCGACCATCGCCGAGTGTTGAGCGCACGGCATGTCGGCACCAATATGGGCGATTGAATTAAACCCGGATTATCCATTGGAATGTTCGTGCCTGTAGGAGCGCCGCCCTCGGCGCGAATGCGGACGCAAATCGCGGCCAACTCCCATCCCCATCCTAACCTTCCCCTTGAAGGGGAAGGGACGATCGCCCTCTCCCCCTTTGGGGGAGAGTTGGAGAGAGGGTTGGCGCCGCTCCTAC
>JAUYEK010000006.1 GCA_030691435.1 Sulfuricella sp.
CAGCCCCTCGATGAATCCGCGCAACATGCGGCTCTCAGGATCGTAAACCGCGTGTTCGATGGGTGCGTTTGCCCGCGCCGGAACCCACGGCGGGTTGCACACCACGAGCGGAGCCCGTCCTTCGGGAAAAAGATCCGCCTGCACGACCTCAACCTGCCCGCTCAACCCCAGCCGCGCCAGATTCTCGCGGGCGCAGGCCAGCGCGCGCGGGTCCTGGTCGGTGGCCACGACGCGCTCGACGCCCCGGCGCGCAAGCACCGCAGCCAGCACGCCGCTCCCGGTGCCGATGTCGAAGGCCAGCGCCCGCGAGGGCAGCGGCGCCTCGGCCACCAGCCCCACATACTCGCCGCGCACCGGGGAGAACACGCCATAGTGCGGGTGGATGCGGTCTTCGAGCGCCGGGATTTCAACGCCCTTTTTGCGCCACTCGTGGGCGCCGATCAGGCCCAGCAGCTCGCGCAGCGAGATCACGGAGGGGCCTTCTCCGGGGCCGTAAGCCTCCGCGCAGGCTTGCCGCACGTCGGGCGCACGCCGCAGGGGAATGCCATAGTCGTCATCCAGCGGCAGCAGCAGCATTCCCAGCGCACGTGCGCGCTGGGCCTGGGCCATGCGATGCAGATGGAATGCCTCGGCAGGCGTCGCGGATGTCTTGAGGGGCTTGCGGTCGGCGCGCCGCGCCAGCGCCTGCAGGAGCTGGCGCGCATTCTGGAAATCGCCGCGCCACAGCAGCGCGGTGCCCTCGCGGGCCAAGCGATAGGCAGTGTCGGCCGTCATGCGGTCATCGGCAATGACCACGCGCGCGGGCGGCGGCATCCTGCTCTCCGAGCGCCAAAGGGCGGAGCGGGCCTCGCCTGCTTCGATCCAGGTCACGACCGGGTGGCCGCTCACGGCAACGCCTTATTCAATGCGGGGTTCCTTCGCGGGGTTCCTTCAAATTTTTGCACTGCCGGAATGCCCGGCTCATTGTCATATAGTGTACCCCACTCCGAAATGTCGCCCAATCTCGATTAGGGCCAACCTCCCAATAAAAAAGGGGTGCCCGCAGGCACCCCATGATCCTACCGGAGAGTTATCGTTATTCGACGTGCTCGCCGTGCAGGGCAACGTCCAGGCCTTCACGCTCTTCTTCTTCGGAGACGCGCAGGCCGATGGCGACATCGATCACCTTGAGGATGATGAAGGTCATTACCAGGCCGTAGACTACCGTGGCGCCGACGCCCATCAACTGGGTGACGACCTGGCCGCCGTTGCCTTCCAGCAGGCCGGCGGTACCGCCGATTTCCTTGACGGCGAACACGCCGGTCAGGATTGCGCCGACGATGCCGCCTACGCCGTGTACGCCGAAGGCATCGAGCGAGTCGTCGTAGCCGAGCATTTTCTTGAGGCTGGTTGCGCCCCAGAAGCAGGTCACGCCAGCGACCAAACCGATGATCAGCGCGCCCATCGGGCCGACGAAACCGGATGCGGGGGTGATGGCGACCAGACCGGCGACTGCGCCGGAAGCGATGCCCAGCACGCTAGGCTTGCCCTTGCCAACCCACTCCGCGAGCATCCAGGATAGCGCGGCTGCGGCTGCGCCAATCTGGGTCACCGCCATGGCCATGCCGGCACGACCGTCAGCCGCTACCGCAGAGCCGGCATTGAAGCCGAACCAGCCTACCCACAGCATGGCGGCGCCGACGATGGTCAGCACCAGGTTGTGCGGCGCCATCGGTTCACGGCCGTAGCCCAGGCGCTTGCCGAGGACGATCGCTGCCACCAGGCCGGCGATACCGGCGTTGATATGCACCACGGTGCCGCCGGCGTAGTCGAGCATGCCTGCGGTGAACAGCCAGCCGCCCGGTTCCCATACCCAGTGCGCAATCGGTGCGTACACCGCCAGCGACCAGATTGCCATGAACCAGAGCATCGCCGAGAACTTCATGCGGTCTGCAAAGGCGCCGGCGATCAGCGCCGGGGTGATGATGGCAAAGGTCATCTGGAACATCATGAACACCGACTCGGGGATGTTCTGGCCGTC
>JAUYEK010000012.1 GCA_030691435.1 Sulfuricella sp.
TCCCGCTTGCGGGAGGGGAGACAATCGCCCCTTCCCCCGCAAGCGGGGGAAGGTTGGGATGGGGGTTGGCCGCGATTCATCGGTGAAATCGGCCCGAGGGCGGGCCTCCTACAACCCAGGGTATAAGGGCCACCTTAATAAGTCGCTACAACACCCTGACGATGCGTTTGATGGCGGCATCTTCCGCGCTGGTGGAGATGGCGAAGCCGAGGGTCGCAACCAGCTTGAGCATGCTGGTGTTTTTTGCCAGCACTTCGCCTTCCATGGTTTTCAGGCCCCTGGTGCGCGCCGCGTCCATCAGGCTGCCCATCAGTTTGTGGCCGATTGCCTTGTGCTGCCATTGGTCGCTCACCACCAGGGCGAATTCGCAGGATTCGCCGTCGGGGTTGATGGCGTAGCGGCAGACCCCGATCTCGACTTCCTTGCCGCCCTCCTCGGTCACGGCGATCAGCGCCATTTCGCGGTCGTAGTCGATCTGCGTGAAGCGTGCCAGCATGGTCTGGGAAAGTTCCTGCATGGTGTTCATGAAGCGGAAGTATTTGGCTTCATCCGACAGGGCGCGCACGAATTCCTGCTCGATTTCGGCATCTTCCGGGCGGATCGGCCGAATGGTGATTTCCGTGCCGTCCGGCAACTGCCACTCGGTGACCAGGTGGGAAGGGTAGGGATAGATCGCCATATGGGCATAGCGGTCGCCGGAGACCGGGGCGAAGTCCACCATCACGCGCGCATCCGCTGCCAGTGCGCCGTTCTCGTCGACGATCAGCGGGTTGATGTCCATTTCCTTGAGCCAGGGGAGCTCGCAGACCATCTCTGAAACGCGCAGCAGCAGGCTTTCCAGCGCTTCCATCTGGATCGGCGGCATATGGCGGAAGGCGCCGAGCAGTTTCGAAACGCGCGTGCCGGCAATCAGTTCGCGCACCAGAAAGCTGTTCAGGGGCGGCAGGGCAACGGCGCGGTCTCCCAGCACTTCCACCGCGGTGCCGCCGGCGCCGAAGGTGATTACCGGGCCGAACACCGGATCGGAAGTCACGCCCAGCATCAGCTCGCGGCCATTCGGCTTGACCACCATCGGCTGGATGGCGATGCCGTCGATATGCGCCGTTGGGCGGTTTTTCTTCACTTCAGTGATGATGTCCTGATAGGCGGCGCGCACTGCGGCCGCGTTCATCAGGTTGAGCTTGACGCCGCCGGCATCGGACTTGTGCGTGATGTCGGGCGAATTGACCTTCATCGCCACCGGGAAGCCGAGTTGCTGGGCCAGGAGCAGCGCCTCGCCGGGAGAGCGGGCGATGACAGTGCTCGCCACCGGGATGCGGAACGCGGCCAGCAAGGCCTTGGATTCCATTTCCGAGAGCACCTTGCGCCGCTCCGCCAGCACGGTTTCGATCAGCATGCGCGCGCCTTCCACATCCGGCTCGTCGCGGTGCGAGAGCGGGCCGGGAGTTTGTGCCAGCAGGCGCTGGTTGCGGTAGAAGGCGGTGATGTAGGAGAAGGCCTCGACCGCGGATTCCGGCGTGCTGAAGGTGGGGATGCGGGCCTGGGCAAATGCGGCCCGCCCGGCCTTGATCTGGATGTCGCCCATCCAGCAGGTCAGCAGCGGCTTGTTGAAACGGCTGGCGATTTCGATCAGCGTGTTGGCCACTTCTAGCGGGTTGGTCATCGCCTGGGGGGTGAGGATCACCAGCGCGCCGTCCACGCCGGGGTCTTCCATGCAGAGGGTGACCGCGTCGCGGTAGCGTTCCGGCGTGGCGTCGCCGATGATGTCCACCGGGTTGTTGTGCGACCAGGTGGCGGGAAGCACTTTGTTCAGCTGCGCTATGGTCTGATCGGACAGGCTGGCGACGGTGACGCCCAGGTCGACCGCATGGTCGATCGCCATCACGCCCGGCCCGCCGCCGTTGGTGATGATCGCCAGCCGGTTGCCGCTGGAGCGGTGGGGCGAGGCAAGGGCCTTGGCGGCGGAGAACAGTTCGCCGATCGACATGACGCGCACCACGCCGGCGCGGCGTATTGCGGCGTCGAACACGTCGTCGGAGCCGACCAGCGCTCCGGTGTGCGACATCACCGCTTTCGAGCCGGCGGCATGACGCCCGACCTTGACCACGAACACCGGCTTGGAGCGGGCGGCGGCGCGCAGGGCGCTCATGAAGCCGCGCGCCTTGTGGATGCCTTCTATGTAGATCAGGATGCTCTCGGTTTGCGGGTCGGAGGCCAGATAGTCGAGAATTTCACCGAAATCCACGTCGGCCGAAGTGCCCATCGAAACCACGCTGGAGAAACCGATGTCGTTGGCTGGCGCCCAGTCCAGAATGGCGGTGCAGAGCGCGCCCGATTGCGATACCAGTGCCAGCTTGCCGGGCTTGACGTTGCCCTTGAAGAAAGTGGCGTTGAGGCCGATGCCGGTGCGCATGATGCCCAGGCAGTTAGGGCCGATAATGCGCACGCCGTAAGTTTTGGCGTTGGCCAGCATGGTGCGCTCGATCTCGGCGCCGTGGGCGCCCACTTCGCTGAATCCGGCGGACAGCACTACCGCGGCGCGCACGCCGTGCTTGCCGCAGGCTTCGATGACATCGGGCACGCTTGCCGCATTGGTGCAGATCACCGCCAGTTCAACCGGCTTGCCGATTTCTTCGATCGAGGCATAAGCCTTTTTCCCCTGCACTTTCTTGTGGTTGGGGTTGACCGGGTAAAGCGACCCCTTGAAGCCACTTTCCAGCATATTCTTGAATACGATGGCTCCCACCGAATCGGCGCGGTCGCTGGCGCCGATGATCGCGACCGATTTGGGGGAGAATAGGGTGCTGAGGTAATGTTGTCCCATGGGCTTGCACTCGTTGTGGTTTGCGATGATTATAACAATACGGTGTGACAGATAAATGACGGCCAGAAGAGCGCTTCCATCGATTCTCCGATTATTATAGGTGTAATAATTGCATACGGCTTACATCACCCATCCCGATTGCCTCAAGCACGACATGGGGGCGCACCACCCGGAATCTCCGGCGCGGCTCAGAGCGATTGAGGATCAATTGATCGCCTCGGGCCTGCTGGCTTTTCTCCAGCACCATGATGCGCCGCTTGCCACGTTCGAGCAACTGGCGCGTGTGCATGCGCCGCACTACATCGAAACCGTCCGCTCCGCCTCGCCCACCGAAGGGCTGGTCTACCTCGACCCGGACACGGCGATGAACCCATTTACGCTGAATGCGGCGTTGCGCGCCGCCGGCGCAGTGGTGCTGGCGACCGAGCTGGTGCTGGAGCGCAAGGTGGAGAACGCCTTCTGCGCCATCCGCCCGCCCGGTCACCATGCCGAATCGGGCCGCGCCATGGGCTTTTGCCTGTTCAACAACGTCGCGGTCGGCGTGGCGCACGCGATGGAACGGTTCGGGCTGCGCCGGGTCGCCATCGCCGATTTCGACGTGCACCACGGCAACGGCACCGAGGA
>JAUYEK010000030.1 GCA_030691435.1 Sulfuricella sp.
ATCTGTGTTAATCCGTGGCTGAACTGCTTTTTATAGGCTTATCCTTTATTTACCGCGAAGGACGCAAAGGTACGCGAGGTAACCCAAAAACCTTGTTTTCCTTTGCGTCCTTTGCGGTGAACACGATTTATCTACCCACCGCTAAAAGCCTCTGCACCGTATCGTCGAACAGCCCGAACAAATCCTTCGCCCGGTCCGAGCCGCCAACGGTGAAAGGCAGCGCCACTGCCGGGATTTTCGCCCGTTCCGTCAGCCACTCGGAGGCACGCGCGTCGTTGTAGGCGGCGCGTATCACCATTTTCGCCGACTGCCGCTGCATCTGCGCCAGCACCCCCGACAGGTGGGCGCTGCTCGGTTCGACGCCGGGCTTCGGCTCCAGCGCGGCCACCTGCTTCAGCCCCAACCAGTTTTCCAGATAGGGAAAGCCTTTGTGCTGGACGACGATAGCGGTGCCCCTGAGCGGTGCGGCCAGCTTTTCCCAGTTGGCGATGGCCGTTTTCCAGCGTGCCGCGAACTGGCTATGGCGCAGGCGGTAATACTCGGCGTTGGCGGCATCGATCTCGGCCAGGCGCTTTGCCAGCGCATCCGCCACCAGCGCGATGTTGCGCGGGTCGGTCTGGATGTGCGGATTGCCGCCCGGATGCACGTCGCCTTCGGCGCGGTCGAGACGGGAGGGGATTTCCAGCATGCGCACGTAATGCGCCGCCTCGAAATAGCCGGGCTGCCCCGGCTGGATTTTCGGATTGCCGGTCTGGCGCAGCAGGATGGGCAGCCAGCCGACCTCCATCTCCGCCCCGGTGCAGGCCAGCATGTCGGCGCTCCGGGCGCGCGCCATCAGGCTGGGCTTGGCTTCGACACGGTGCGGATCCTGCAGGGCATTGGTGGCGTTGTACACGGACACCTTGTCGCCGCCCAGTTCCTGCGCCAGCGCGCCCCACTCGGGCTCGCAGGCGAAGATATTGAGGGCGGCAAAGGCGGGAACGGACAGCAACGCCAGCAGTCCGCCGGCCAGCCATTTCATCAGTTTTGCTAAATTCATGCTCATTCTCCTTAATACTTGTGCGCGCCGTGGGCGCCCAGGCTCATCTGGTATTGCAGGAACATCTGGTTGTCGGTGACTTCAGGACGCGACTTGTCCTGCGCGAATTGCAGGCGGAAGCGGGAAAACTCGCTCGGGCTGTAGTCGAACATCAGGCTGTTCTTCGACGGGTTGTACGCGGCTTGCCCCAGATTGACGCTGTTGGCGGCGTAATCGACGCTGCCGCCATCCATCTGGTCGCGCCGCAGCCCTACCCGCCAGCGTGGCATGAACTGGTAAACGCCCTGCAAGTAGCCGCCGGATTGCGCCGAAGTGTAACGATCGGTGCTGGTTCCAGCCGATGCCGCGCCCGTATCGTAGGTCAGGTCGCCGTTTTCATGGCGGCGAAAATACTCGCCTTGCAGCTTGAAGTTGGTAGAAACCGGGTTGCCGTTGGGCGACCATTTCCATACGAAATCGGCAATTTCCAGCCGACTGTCGCCGCTGAAGCGGTTGTCCACCACCGTCCCCAGATTGTCGGTGATGCTATAGGCCCGACTTTGGGGCGAAGTGCGCAACAATGACAGCCCGGCGCGCCAGCTGTGGCTGGCACCGACATCGCCGCCGAGGCGGGCGAACAGCGCCGCCGAACCGAAGCCGTTCTTGGCGCGGTCGCTGGCGGGGAAGTTCCTGCCGCGCCCGACTTCGGCGCCGAGTTCGACGAAAGTATCCGTCGGCGCCAGCCATTTGACCTGCACGCCGTCGTCCTTGAGCTGGCCGCCGAAGAACGCCTGGTAGGCGAGCGGCGCATCGACGAAATCCCAGGTGTGGGCGTGCTTCTCGTTGAGGTAGCCGACACCGGAGAGAAAGCGCCCGCCCTTGACGGTGAGGCCGTTGCCGAGACCGAGGGACTGCACGAACGCCTCCTCCACTTCCACCGTGTTTTCCGGCGTGACGGCGAGGGTGAACTGGCCGCGCCAGTAGGGATCGATGTTGGCGGCGACGACCAGTTCGGATTCGCCCAGGCCGAAGCCGCGCTGCCCCGGCCCGATTTCACCGCCGTTCGGCAGGAAGCCGCCGATCCGGTAATTGGCCGGGTCTTGCGACAAGTTGGCGTAAGTGCCGGAGAGTATCAGCGACACCTCGGGGTTGAAGGCGCTGCTCGCAAGCGCTGAGTGCTGAGTCCTGAGTCCTGAGTCCTGAGTGTCGGAGGGTTGACTCAGGACTGCCTTTTCTTCGGCCTGCTGCAGGCGCTTTTCCAACGACTGGATGCGCGCTTCGTAACCTTCCTTCATTTGTTTGATCTGCTCGCGGATTTGCGCCAGTTCGGCGTTATCGGCGGCTTGAGCGCCCAGCGGCGCGGCGAGGGCAAGGGCGACGCCCGCCACCAGGGTTTTACGTTTGAATGACATGATGACCTCGTGAAAAAAATCAACGGCGGCAACCGGCTCTTAACATGAGACTCGCGAAGCGAGACTTCGTCCCTCTCTCCCTCCGGGAGAGAGTTAGGAGAGAGGGAGGCCGGTTGCCGGAACAAAACGTGACTTATTTCAAACGAGGCGGGGCGCGAGAACGATAGGCGTGGCGCGAAACGGAAAAGAACAGGAGCGACAGCGCCGCAACCAGGACGAACATCGATTCCTGAGCAGCGAAGATCGGCGGCGAAGACGCCGCCGCGCTGCCGATGCCGGCATAAACCACGCACTTGTCGCAGACCGGCGAATGGGGCAGGTGTTTTTCCTGCTGCGACTGTTCCGGCACGCTGTCCGCGAGGTGCGACAAGGCGTGCAGCGCCGCTCCCTGCTGCGCGAAGAGCAGAAAGAAGGCAAGCCACAGAGATAACAACAGGCGCGAGTTCACTTTTTTAATATGGCCAAAAATCATCGGGCTGTCAACCAACACCGATTCACCAACACCGATTCGCACCAGCCAATCTGCGGCAATACGCCAAACCTTATGCGACCCGCTCTAATGCGCTATTTTTTGCTTCCCTGTTCGCGGTACGCCAATCTTTTTGCACCATGCAGATATTGGGCATTTATCGCACCGGGGGGCGGCCTGAATGCAAATATCACGGCCAAGAGAAATCATATTTACGTGTAACGAGTAACGAAGCTCAGGTGGGATTCTGGATTGCAGGCGATCCATATCTCGCGGCGCGCAGTGCTTGTCTATTTGTGACGGCCTGACCCAGCCGAGACGCCTGGCGATTCGCCAGCAATGCGTATCCACGGGAAAAACCTGTCTGCCCAGCGAATACATCAAAACGCATCGCGCAACTTTCTTGCCAACTCCCGGCAGCGACAACAAAAAAGCTTCCGCATCCTTGTCGCCCATCGCTCGCAATGACTTGAGAGTCGGCTCGCCGAACTTTGCCACAATGATGCCGAAAAGATCGCGGATCGCCTTTGCCTTCTGGTTCGATAGGCCGCCGCTGACGATAGGTTGCGCAATATATTCGGCAGGCGCTTCGGCAATTCGCAGGTGGGTGGGGAAGGCTTCTTTCAGCGAGCGGAAGGTGCTGCGGTAGC
>JAUYEK010000042.1 GCA_030691435.1 Sulfuricella sp.
ATTTCCAGCGCTTCAGCAGCAGCGAGTTGCTGACCACCGACACCGAGCTCATCGCCATCGCCGCGCCGGCGATCACCGGGTTCAACATGCCCAGCGCTGCCAGCGGAATGCCCAGCACATTGTAGATGAAAGCGAAGAACAGGTTCTGGCGAATTTTTTGCAGGGTGGCGCGGGACAGGTCAATGGCGTCGGCCACGCTCGTCAGGTCGTTGCGCATCAGGGTAACGTCGGCGGTTTCGATGGCGACATCCGTACCGCTACCGACGGCGAAACTCACATCCGCCGCAGCCAGCGCCGGTGCGTCGTTGATGCCATCTCCGGCCATGCCAACCACTTTTCCTTGAGCTTTGAGTTTCTGGATTTCCGCTGCCTTGTCCTGCGGCAGCACCTCCGCGAGGTAATGGCTGATGCCTGCCTGCGCAGCGATGGCGGTGGCGGTGGCGGCATTATCGCCGGTGAGCATGACGACCTCGATGCCCATCTCCTGCAACCGTGCCACGGCGCTGGCCGAGGTTGCGCGCAGGGCATCGGCGATGGCGAGGTAGCCGACGATGTTTTCCTCGTCGCTGACGGCAACCACGGTTTTGCCTTGCTGCTGGAGGCGGGCGACGGTGTCCTCGCTGGTTTTTAGCCCTAGCTCGATGAGGAAGGCGGGGGAGCCGAGCCGGTAGAGCCGTCCGCCGATCTCGCCCTGCACGCCCTTGCCGGTCACGGCGGCGAACCCGGTGATGGCTCCCGGCGCAATTCCCTCCCTGGCGGCACGGCCGGTTATCGCCTTCGCCAGGGGATGCTCCGATCCCTGTTCCAGGGTGGCGGCGAGGCGGAGCACTTCTTCAATACGGGTGTTTCCTGCCGGAATGATGTCGGTGACCACGGGGCGGCCTTCGGTCAGGGTGCCGGTTTTGTCCACTACCAGAATGCGGATTTTCTCTGCTTGTTCCAGCGCTTCCGCATTCCTGATCAGGATGCCCGCTTTCGCGCCGTTTCCCGTGCCCACCATGATCGCGGTGGGGGTGGCAAGGCCCAAGGCGCAGGGGCAGGCGATCACCAGCACCGCCACGGCGTTGATCAGCGCTGCGGTGAATTCGCCGCCCAAGCCCCACCACAGGGCGAAGGTGGCGAGGCTGATGGCGACCACCACCGGCACGAAAACGCCGGAAATCACGTCCGCCAGGCGCTGGATCGGCGCTTTCGAGCCCTGCGCCTGTTCCACCAGGCGGATGATGCCGGCCAGCACGGTATGCGCGCCCACGCCGGTGGCGCGGCATTTCAGCATGCCCTCCTGATTCTGCGTGGCGGCGAATACTTTTGTACCCGTTTCCTTGGCGACCGGCAGGCTTTCGCCGGTGAGCATGGCTTCCGCCACGCTGGAGCGCCCCTCGATCACCTCGCCGTCGACCGGGATGTTCTCGCCGGCGCGGACGACGAACACATCGCCGACCTTGAGGCTGGCGGCATCGACCTCGATGATTTCGCCGTCGCGCTCGATTCGAGCGGTTTTCGGCTGGAGCTTGACGAGTTCCTCTATCGCCGCCGAGGTTCCCGCCTTGGCGCGCGCCTCCAGCAGCTTGCCCATCAGCACCAGGGTGATGACCGCTGCGCCGGCCTCGAAATACACATGCTGATCCAGGCCGAATAAGGTGACAACGGCGCTGAGGAGGTATGCCATACTGGTGCCGAGCGCCACCAGCACGTCCATGTTCGCGCCCCCGCCGCGCAGGGCGTGCCAGGCGCCGACAAATAATCGCATTCCCCCCCAGAAATGCACCCGCGTGGC
>JAUYEK010000046.1 GCA_030691435.1 Sulfuricella sp.
CGCGACAACATCCAGACCGACGACACGCTGGGCAAAAAGTGGTTCGCCAAGCACGGCATGGACGAACTGGTCAACGACGTGATCAGCCGCTGCCCGACCAAGGCGCTGTCCCTGAAAAACACCAAGGACGTTTCCAAGGCCGAGGGCATCTCCAGCGTCGCGATCAACGACACCCAGTCGATGCAAATCGAAAATCACAGCTGCGTGCGCTGCATGCACTGCATCAACGTCATGACCGGCGCGCTGGCTCCGGGCAAGGACAAGGGCGCGACCATCCTGATCGGCGGCAAGAGCGTGCTGAAGATCGGCGCAACCATGGGGACCGTGATCGTGCCGTTCATGAAGCTGGAGTCCGACGAGGACTTCGAAAAGCTGGTCGAGCTCGGCCAGAACACCATCGACTTCTTCGCCGAAAACGCGCTGGAGCACGAACGTACCGGCGAGATGATCGACCGTATCGGCCTGGTCAATTTCCTGGAAGGCATCGGCGTGGAGATCGACGCGAACATGATTCTTGAGCCGCGTTCCAATCCTTATGTACGGATGGATGGCTGGGACGAAGAGGTCGAGAAGGCCAACCAGCGCAAGGCGAATGCGGCTTGATGCTTGGCCTTTAGCCTCAGAAACTTTAGATAAAAGTGTTTGGAGAGAATAATGACTGAAATGCGTGAACCGATTGAGAGCGGCGTACCAGATCACGTGCAGTACCTGCACCCGCTGATGAAGAAAAACTACGGCAACTGGAAGTACCATGATCGTCCACGTCCGGGCGTGCTGCACCATGTCGCCCACAACGGCGACCAAGTCTGGACGGTGCGTGCCGGCACCGCGCGCCAGATGGATGTTTACACCATCCGTACCCTGTGCGACATCGCCGACCAGTTTGCCGAGGGTCATGTGCGCTTCACCGTGCGCAGCAATATCGAGTATATGGTATCCGACGAGTCGAAAGTGGCTCCGCTGATTGCTGAACTGGGCAAGCACGGCTTCCCGGTCGGCGGTACCGGTAACTCGGTGTCCATGATCGCCCACACCCAGGGTTGGTTGCACTGCGACATCCCCGGCAGCGATGCTTCGGGCACGGTGAAGGCGCTGATGGACGAAATTTACGAAGAGTTTACCCACGAGGAAATGCCGAACCGCGTCAAGATTTCCACCTCCTGCTGCGAAATCAACTGCGGCGGCCAGGCCGACATTGCGATCGTGATCCAGCACACCAAGCCGCCCAAGATCAATCATGATCTCGTGGCCAATGCGTGCGAACGTCCGACCGTGGTGGCTCGCTGCCCCGTGGCTGCAATCCGTCCCGCGCTGGTGAACGGCAAGCCCTCCCTGGAAGTGGACGAAGCCAAGTGCATGTGCTGCGGCGCTTGCTTCCCGCCCTGCCCGCCGATGCAGATCAACGACCCCGAGCATACCAAGTTCGCCATCTGGGTAGGCGGCAAAAACTCCAACGCGCGTATCCGTCCCCGGTTCCACAAGATGGTCGCGTCCGGCATCCCCAACAATCCGCCGCGCTGGACGGAAGTGTCTGTCATCGTGAAGAACCTCCTGCGCGTGTACAAGGCGGATGCCAAGCCTTGGGAGCGGATGTCCGACTGGGTGGAGCGCATCGGCTGGCCGCAATTCTTCGAGAAAACCGGCCTGCCTTTCACCAAATATCATATTGATGATTGGCGCGGTGCTCGTGCGACGCTGAATGCTTCCACGCACATCCGGTTCTAATGCAGGGGCGCCAATTCCCTGCCGGAACGCCCGGCTGGGAATTGGCAATCGTCTAACTTTCTGATGACAGGATATTCAGGGATGAAATTCGGAATATTGGTGAATGAAGGCCCGTACAACCACCAGGCGGCAGATACTGCGTATCAGTTTGCCAAAGCGGCGATTGACAAGGGCCACGAAATCCATCGTGTGTTTTTCTATCACGACGGCGTGAACAATGCGACCAGGCTGACTGTGCCGCCTGCGGATGACCGCCATATCGTCAATCGCTGGAGCAAGCTTGCGGAAGAGCACGGCGTGGATCTGGTGGTGTGCGTGGCCGCCGGCTTGCGGCGCGGTATCGTGGACGAAAATTTGGCGCCGGGGTTCAGGATTTCCGGTCTGGGTCAGCTGGTGGAAACTGGCATCCAGGCGGATCGCACGATAACCTTTGGCGATTGATGGGAGGCAATATGACTGAAAGCACAGGGGGTATCGATATGGACGAAGAATCCTCGGGTACCGTAAAAAAATTCGCATTTATCAACCGCAAAGCACCGTATGGCACCATCTACGCGCTGGAATCCCTTGAGGTTGTGCTGATCAGCGCCGCTTTCGATCAGGATGTCAGCCTGGTGTTCGTGGACGATGGCGTTTATCAGATCAAGAAAGGCCAGGGCACCAAGGCAGTGGGCATGAAGAATTTCTCGCCCGCCTACCGTGCGCTGGAAGGCTACGACATCGAGAAGCTCTACGTCGAGAAAGAGTCGCTGGAATCCCGCGGCCTGACCGAGGAAGATCTGATAGTTGACGTGGAAGTACTGACTTCCGAAGAAATGGCGACGCTCATGGACGAGCAAGACGTCGT
>JAUYEK010000053.1 GCA_030691435.1 Sulfuricella sp.
CCAGTTGCACCAGCGGCACGTTGGCGGCGGAGGCCACGGTCTGCTTCATGTTGAACAGGCGCACTCGGTTGGCCGCTTCGCGGAAACGCTGATATTCGTATTCCTGCCCGCCAAATATTTTCACTACCTTATGGCCTTCCAGCGACTCGTCCAGAACGTGGGTGATGTCCCCCATGGAGCGCTGGGCGTTGCGACTCATGCGGCGCAGTCTTCCGCTGAAAGAGCGCACGATCAGTACGATCACCGGAGCGATTGCCAGCGCAATCAGGCTGAGTTTCCAGTTGAGGTAGAACATCCAGCCCAGCAGGCCCACTACCGTGAGGGTATCCCGCACCAGCACGGTTATGACGTTGGTGCCGGCATCGGCTACCTGGCTTACGTTGAAGGCGACATTGGCAATGGCCGCGCCCGAGGAGGTGTTGTCGTAATAGCGGGTGGGCAGGTTCACCATCTTGTGAAACATCAGGGCGCGAAGGTCCATGACCAGACGGTTGGCGACCCAGGCAATGGTGTAGGCGCTGATGAAGGTGAATATGCCCCGCAGCAGGAACAGGCCGATCAAAAGCAGCGGCACCATGCGGATGGAGGCCGGATCCTTGCTGACGAAGCTGCCATCGAGCAAGGGTTTGAGCAGGGCCGGGAAGGCCGGCTCCGATGCGGCCACTACCGCCATGCTGGCCACCGCCACGAGGAATACCCGCCAGTAGGGGCGCACGTATTGCAGCAGGCGCAGATAAAGCTTGCTGCTGGTCATGGCCGGGCTATCCGGCGCGCGCGGCTGGTTGGGGTGGGTGGGATTGGCCAAATCGTTGTCAGGAAGAAGCAAAAGTACGCAATTATACCCGAACCGCCAAGGGATAAAGCAATTGCCGGTATAGCGCCAGCCATTGGGCGCTCATAGCTTCCAGGGTCATCGGCGCGACGGTGGCACGGGCGGCGAGTCCGGCGCTCTGCCTTAGGGCGGGAGAAAGGAGCTTTGTCATCGCCGCTGCCAGTTGCTGGTGATCAAGGGGATCGCAGATGAAGCCGTTTTCTCCCTCGCGGATCAGCTCCGCCGCCCCGCTCTTCGAGCTGGTGACTACCGGCAGGCCGCAGGCCATGGCTTCCAGCGCCACGTTGCCGAAAGGTTCGTAGAGGGTGGGGAATACCAGGGCGTCGGCAGCGCCATAAAAGGGCCGGACGTCCTCCTGCCCGCCGGCAAAGTGCACCCGGCCAGTCAGGCCGAGTCGTTCGGCGGCCCGGATCAGCGCCTTCGTCTGCTTGTCCTTCCCCACTACCAGCAGGTGGGGAGACTCCGGCAGTTGCGCCAGCGCGCGCAACACGACTGCCAGCCCCTTGCGCTGGAATCCCGAGCCGACGAACAGGAACAGAGGTGCTTCCGGCGGAATGTCATAGATGGCCCGGGTCGGCTGCCGGTGGCTTTCCGCCAGAGTGGGGTGGAAATGGGTGGTGTCCACGCCGTTATAGATGATATGGAGTTTGTCATCCGGCACGCCATAGTGGCGCTGGATATCTTCCTTCACCATGCGGGAGATGCAGATCACCGCTTTCAGACGCGGGCTGGCGAAGAGTTTTTTTTCCGCCGCCAACACGTAATGGTGATAGGGGTTGAGGGCGAGGCGCAGCCGGCCCAGTGGGCCCAGTACGTTCCTGCGCTGGGCCAGCCATTCGCGGTGGACGCCGTCCCCGGCCCGGAAAACATCGCAGCAGGCGATGCGTTCATGGGACTGGACCAGGTCGAAGGAGTGTTTCTTCAGGATGCCGCAGACGCAGCGGGCGAAGCCCCAGTCGCGCCACAGGCTGCCCAGGTAGGGTGGATTGCAGATCAAGTGGTCATGGCCCTCGCCGGTTTCCCAGCGCCGGGTGACCACGGTGAGGGAGGCGCCTTCGGCGCTCAGCGCCTGGATGGCGCTGGATACCAGGCGTTCGGCTCCACCGAACGGGGTGTAGCGCTGGCGGATAAGAGCGAGTTCTATTTTTTTCAAGCGAGCCGTGCTGTTTTGGTGCAACGGGAAACAGTGAGCACTATTTCCCAAGCAGAACAACCTTCAGGAAGCGCCGTAGCCCGCGATATGTAAGGAAGTTTTTGCGAAAATATTTCCTTCCTAGCGCACTCAATTGACCGGTTCGCGCACATCCCCCCCCGCTCTTGAACCCGATGAAATAAAGGTCGTAATGACGCCAGTTGTAAAAGAAGCGGTAACTGTTGAGATCAGCTAACAAATCTGCCAGTTCGAAATCTTTTTGGGACAAGTTCTTGTAATACTCCCATCCTTTCTGCACGGTAAGCGGGGAAGATCCGACATCGCTACGGGTGGTTCCATGCTCAGGGCGTCCCTTCGTTGCGCAAGTCATGAGGATTAGTCCGCCGGGCTTGCAGAGTCGAATCATGTTGGAAAATGTCTCACGCCAGAATGGGTTATGTTCCATTACTTCACACGAAACGACAACATCAAAGCTTTCGTCTGGGGCGTCGAAAGATTGGCCTTCACAGACAATATCAACTCCTTCGCCAGGAGAAACATCTATGCCTGTGTAATTGCAATTTTCAAAAAATTGACGGATGCTCCCCTGAATATCAAGGCTCCCGACCTCAAGAATTTTTTTCCGAACAAAAAATTCGGGATAGAGAGTCTTAATGTCGGAGATGAATTCAAGTTGGTCATTGTGTGCCATTTTCATTTTTCCTTTGGAGCAGTTCTATGCAGGCAGCCAGAACAGATTCTATTGATAAGGTAGTCAGGCACTCGCTAATTTTACTGCCACCGCAGCCATCGTTGCCGCAGGGGCGGCAGGGATGATTGGAGGTCAGCAGACGGTGGTGCGTCATCCATGGCCCCCATTCTACCTCTCCGCTCGGGCCGAACAGCGCTATGGTGGGCGTCCCCATGGCGGCAGCGATGTGCATGGGGGCGGAATCCACGCCGATGAAAAGCCGGGCGCGTGCGGTCAAAGCCGCCAATTGTTTCAGGGAAAGTTGCCCGGACAAATCCAATACCGGCTGCCGCAGTTCGGCCTGGATGTCTTTGATCATTGCCAGTTCTTCCACCGCTGGCGCGGCGGTGACGATGATGCGATGTCCTCGTGTCTGCAGGGCGGCGATCAAGCCGGCCACTCGCTCCGCCGGCCAGCATTTGAACAGCCAGCGGGAAGCCGGGTGAAGGTGGATAAATCCCTTTTCTGCCAAGCCGTGCTGTGCCAGTAGGTCGGTGATATCTGATTCCGCCTTTGCGCCGGGAACCAGAGTGAGCCGCTTTTCGTCGTCCGTGGGGTGGATGCCAATGCGGCGCAGGGCATCAAGGTTGACTTCCACTGTGTGGCGGCTGTTGCCGCGCTTCGGCATGGCGAAGAAATGGCTGAAGCTATGTTTCCAGAACCGGCCTATCCCCGCCGCTGCAGGCGCCACGCTGTAACGCGCCCCGGTCAATCTTCTGATCCACGCGCCACGCGGATGTCCGGTGAGGTGCACGACCATGTCATAACGCCGTGCGCGCAGGGCCGACAGTAGTTGCCATTCGGCTTTGGCCTGGGTAAAAATCCCGGAGGATTTCCATTTTCGGTCGATGGTATGCACCTGGCTGATGGCGGGGTGAAAGGTCAGCATTTCCGCCGTGTCCTGATAGACCAGCGCGTCGATTTCCAGGTGCGGCGCGTGGTTCTTCAGCACGCTGAAAACCGGCGAGGCCAGCAGCACGTCGCCGTGGTGGCGCAGTTTGATGACTAGTATGCGACGAAGCGTAGACAGGTCGATGGCGTCTTTGAGCATGACGCGAACAATAGCAAATATTCGCCATTTCCCCAATGGGCGCGAGAAGTTCGAGACGGCTCGGATCACATTTGTTAGAATGGCGGCCACGTTTCAGGTGCCTGTTCCGCCTTCCGGCGGACGGGTTAAACGGGAAACAGGTGAGCCCAGCTCTGGACAAAGCCTGGGCTGCCCCCGCAACGGTAAGTGAGCGCGAACGTACCAACATGCCACTGTGGTGTAAGCCATGGGAAGGCGGTGCGTTTTTTCACGAGCCCGGAGACCGGCCTGGAACTGATACGGAAATGCCGCGGGGTGACGGTAGCCGAATGGTCTTCAGTTTTGCGCCATTCTCGCGGTATTTCCATTGTACTCACACGGTATGCGGGGTCGCATGCCGAACGATGGAAAATATGATGAAATCCTCTTTCAAGCTTAGCCTGATCTCTCTCGCCATTTTGGCGCCCGCGGCATCCGCCGAGGAAATTCCGCTTTACCACGGCGATGAAATCGTTGTCACGGCCTCGCGCATCCCCCAGCCGATCCAGAACTTGGTGGCGGACATGTCGGTTATTTCCGCCGAGGGCATACGCGCTGCGGGCCAGTCCACCTTGGCCGAACTGCTGCAAACCCAGCCCGGCGTGGAAATTTCCAGCAATGGCGGCCCCGGCACCACCGCTTCGGTTTACCTGCGCGGCGCCAATGCCGGCCACACCCTGGTGCTGGTGGATGGCATGCGCCTCGGCTCCGCCACCACCGGGGCGACGGCCGTGGAAAATATTCCCCTCGACCAGATCGAATGCATCGAAATCCTGCGCGGCCCGGCCAGCCATTTGTATGGCTCCGATGCCATAGGCGGGGTGATCCAGATTTTCACCAAAAGCGGCCGGGGCGCGCCCAGGGCGAACTTCTCTGCCGGCGTCGGCAGCTTCAACACCCAAACCCTGAGTGCAGGCTACGGCGGTGAGATCGGCGACAACCGTTTCAGTTTTCAAGTGGGCCACAGGGAGTCGGACGGCATTTCCTCCTACGCCCCCGGCAACCCCGGCTACAAGAACCAGAATCAGGACAAGGACGGCTACCGTAACACCAACCTATCGGTGAAACTGGCCCGAACTCTGGCGACAGGCCACGAGATCGGCGTGGACGGTTTCGCCAGCCAGGGACGCAGCCATTACGATGGCTACACTTCGACCACGGATTTTTACCGCGACCAGACCCTGTCCGCTTTCGACGTCTACAGCAAGAACCGTATCAACGACCGCTGGCAGAGCCTGGAGCGTATCGGCACTGGTTCCGAACACTCGAACGAATACAGTGCCGTGAAGGATGTGTTCAATACTGACCAGAACCAGTTCATGTGGCAGAACGACCTCGACGCCGGGCCCGGCACGGCGATCCTGGGCGTGGAGCGGGTGGAACAGAAGGTGAACGGCACCTCGGCCTATACCGTGTCGTCTCGTACCATCCAGTCCTACTTTGCCGGCTATCAGGCGCGGATGGGGAACCACAGCATCCAGCTCAACCTGCGTGACGACGACAATTCCCAGTTCGGCAGCCACGGCACCGGCTATCTCGGCTATGGCTACCAGATGTCGCCCCAGTGGCGCGTCGGCGCCAGCGCCGGCACCGCCTTCAAGGCGCCCACCTTCAACGAGCTCTACTGGCCGGGGTCGGGCAATCCAGGCCTGCGTCCGGAACAGTCGCGCAACAAGGAAGTCTCGCTCCATTATGACCAGGATGTCCACCATTTCAGCGCAGTGTATTTCGACAACCAGGTCGCCAACCTGATCGCCTGGGCGCCAGTCTCTCCCGGCTCCTGGATCTGGGCTCCGGCCAACGTCAACCAGGCCAGTTTGCGCGGGGCTACCCTTTCCGGGGCAAGCATGATCGGCCGCTTCCATCTCGATGCCAACCTGACGCTGCAAAACCCGGAGGATAGCGCCACCGGCAAGGTGCTGGTCAACCGCTCCAAGGAACATGGCGCGCTGAAAATCAGCCGCTCTGTGGGTGACTGGAATGTCGGCGGGGAATTGATCTTCTCGGGCGAACGGTATGCTGACGCGGGAAATACCCGGAAAATGGGCGGCTATGGCCTCTTCAACCTGACCGCCAGCCGCGCCCTGGACAAGGACTGGTCGTTGCAGGCACGGGTCAACAACCTGTTTGACAAGTCCTACGAGCTGGCGCAGGGCTATGGTACGCCGGGGGTGAACATTTTTGTCGGCGTTCGCTACCAGCCCGTCAGGTAAAAGTGTTTTGAACCACCCCGTCCTTCCCGCTAAAATGGGGATGACGGTATTCTAACCATCCCAAATTAAGGAGTCTGCCATGTTGTCTCTGCCCTCCCGCCAGCAACTCGCTATTGGAATAGCTCTCGCCCTGTTGATGGCTCTCACGCGCAGCCATCACTGGGCGACGCTGCACGCTCTGCCCGACGCCTCCTGGGCGGTGTTTTTCCTGGCCGGCGTGTATCTGCGCCCATTCTGGATAGCACCTGTCCTGATGCTCGGTGCCGCGCTGGTCGATTACATCGCCATCACCTGGGGTGGGGTCAGCAGTTTCTGTGTTTCGCCGGCGTACTGGCTCCTCATTCCTGCCTATGGCGCCCTGTTCCTGGCCGGCCGCGTCTATGCCACTCACCATCGCCTGTCCTGGTCGGCGCTGCCGTGGTTGCTGGGCAGCGTACTGGCGGGCGCGATGCTGGCGGAGCTGTTCTCCAGCGGCGGGTTTTATTTCTTCTCCGGGCGATTTGCCGAACCCGGCCTGGGCGAATTCATCCCGCGCCTGGTGAAGTATTTCCCCCACATGCTGTCGACTATGGCCGCCTACCTGGGCCTGGCCGCCTTGATTCATGTCGCCGTCGCCAGCTTGCGCGGCGATGCGCAAAGCGCCGGTTAACTTGCTCCCCTCCCCCCTCGCGGGGGAGGGGTTGGGGGAGAGGGGAAGCGCTAGGCTAATCAGCCGCAGCCCCCTCTCCCCAACCCTCTCCCGCAGGGGGAGAGGGGGCAATG
>JAUYEK010000060.1 GCA_030691435.1 Sulfuricella sp.
TTCTGGTAATAGCGCCAGCCCTGGGTACCCGCGACGATGGCAACAAACACCGCAACGCTTAGCAAAACGGTATTGCCATGCTGCGTCCACCACGCCTTGATCGCGTCCATCTGTTCCTGCTCTTCCAAATCGTAAGCCATATACACCTCTTAATAACTTAATTAACCACGGAGGACACGGAGAACACGGAGAAAAACGGGGCCTTTATTGCTCCGTGTTCTCCGTGCTCTCCGTGGTTAAACCCAGATTATCCATTAGAGCCAAAACACCGCTGTGGGAGCGGCGCCCTCGCCGCGATTTGCGGCCGCATTCGCGCCGAGGGCGGCGCTCCTACAGGCACGAACATTCCAACGGATAATCCGGGTTCAAAGGAATCGGGGGAATCACCCGGCGCACCCCACTGCCGGTGACCGGGATGGCCGCCTCACCCTGTGGCTGTTCGTCGGCGATGCCGGAAGCAGCGCAGCGGATTCCGGGAATCCTCGATGCCCCGGATTCCACGTTGTTTCATCCGGGCTGCCCGTTGCTAGGCGGCGTCCTCGGCGGCGAGATAGCTCTGTTCGATACCGGGGCGGCCATGCCAGTAACCGTCGCAGGCCTGGTCGGGCATGAGCTTGGTCATCTGCTGCGTTGCCGTCTGGGCGGGGAGGCGGTTTTCCATGACTTCGCGGAACAGCTTGAGGATTTTGGCGGTGAAAAACGCCTGCGGGCTGACGCGCACCACGTCGACGCCGGTTTCGCGCATCGCGTCGAGTTCGCCGATCAGGTTGTAGACGCTGGCTGATTGAGTCTGGGTGCCGTTCAGCGCAAGGAAGGGCTGGCCTTCGCGGGTATTCAGGGTGAGGCCGTTGGCGTAGTCCATGCAGCGGAACTGGCAGTCGTCCTTGGGCAGGTTATGGTGGCGGGCGGTGAAGCAGCGCGCCGAGAAGGCCAGCGGCAGGCGACCGTAGGCGAACACCTCGGTTTCCATGTTGGCGGGACGCGCTGCCTGCATGTGGACTAGCGCGTCGCGCGACATTTCCACCGGCATGACCCAGCGCTTGGCGCCGAGTTCGGCCAGCAGGGCCAGCGTCTGCGGGTTGTAGGTGTTGATGTGGGGGCCGGCGACGAAGGGGAGCTTGGCGGCGGAGAGCAGGTGTACTGCGCCCATGTCGTTGGCTTCCACCATGAACTTGCCGTTGCCGACGATGCGGCGCAGGGTCTTCAGGTCGGATTCCGACTCGATCAGCGCCTGGCTGGAGAGCACGACTTCCTTGCCGGCGGCGGCGAGCTTGTCGGCGACTTCAAGCCAGTCCTCGGTGCGCAGGGTGTGGCGGCGCGAGCAGACGGTCTCGCCGAGGTAGACGATGTCCGCCGGGCTCTGCGCAATCTCGTCGTAGAAACTGAAAGTGGTTTCGCGTTCCCAGTAGTAGAGGATGGGGCCTAGTGCTAATTTCATAATCAAACCTTCAAAATCATTTATCCACGGATTAGCACGGATGTACACGGATAAAACAACGGCCCCATTTCCTGTTAAGGGTTATCTGTGTAAATCCGTGTTTATCCGTGGCTGAAAAAATCATTTCCATGGCCGATGATACGCACCCAGGGTGTTCTGCTGGCCCTCGGCGACCTTGTTCAGTTGCGCCATCCACGCCGGGTTGACGGCGTAGCTGTTTGGCGCGCGCTTGGCGGCGTCGATGGCGGAGCGCCATACCTTGGTGACCTGCTCGACATAGGCGGGGCTGCGCTGGCGGCCTTCGATCTTGATCGCGGCGATGCCCATGGCAATCATCTCCGGCAGCATCTCCAGGGTGTTGAGGCTGGTCGGCTCCTCGATGGCGTAGTAGGTTTCGTTGTTGACC
>JAUYEK010000077.1 GCA_030691435.1 Sulfuricella sp.
GCCGACGAAAGCGTGGTTGGCCGGATCGGCTTCGATGCAGCCGCGCGACGCGGACACGATTTCCGCCGGGAGATTGGCGCCCTTGACGGACGGCTCCATGCCTACAGCCAGAACAACCAGGTCGTGAGGGGTGGCGTAGCGGTGGTAGCCTTCGGTATTCACGCCGTGCAGGATCACGTCACCGGTCTTCTCGTCCTGGACAGCCTTGGCTACCTTGGACTTGATAAAGCTGACGTTGGGATCTTTCCACACCTTGGCGTAGAAATCCTCGAAACGATCAATCGCCCGGATATCGATGTAATAAATGGTGGACTTGCCTGCGTCGCCGTAGGCTTCGCGCACGTAGTTGGTCTGCTTCAGCGAAGCCATGCAGCAGATGCGCGAGCAGTGGCGCAGATGGTTCTCGTCACGGGAACCGGCGCACTGGATGAAGGCGATGTTCTTCGCTTCCTTGCCGTCGGAGGGACGCAGGATCTTGCCCTTGGTCGGACCATGGATGTCGGCCAGGCGCTCGAATTCGACGCTGGTGATGACATTCGAAAAACGGCCATAGCCATAGGGCTGGATTTTCGCCGCGTCGTAAGGCTTCCAACCGGTCGCCCAGATCACCGCGCCAGCCTTGAACTGAACCGTCTCTTCTTTCATGTCGAGATCGATCGCGCCGTACTTGCAGGCTACCTTGGCCTTGTCGGCATCGGCAGTGCCGATAATCGACGGGTCGAGCACGTAGCGCTGCGGGTAGGCCATTTTATTTGGCAGAAAAGCCGCCTTGGTCTTGCCGAGGTTGTAGTTGAATGCATCGGGAATCTCGGCATCCACTACCTTGGAACACTCGCCGCAGGCGGTGCAACTCTCGTTGACATAGCGCGGGGCCAGCTTGACGGTGGCGGTATAGTCGCCCTCGCCGCCGGTGATAGCCGTTACTTCAGCCATGGTCAGCACGCGGATGCGCGGATTCTGCTTGAGACGGCGCAAGTTGATTTCCAGACCGCAGATCGGGTGGCACAGCTTGGGGAAATAGCGATAAAGCTGGGAAACGCGACCGCCAAGGGCGGGGTTCTTTTCCACCAGCACTACATTCTTGCCGCATTCGGCCGCCTCCAGGGCGGCCGTCATGCCGCTAATTCCGCCACCGACGACCAGAATGGTCTGATTGGTTGCAATTACGTCCGTCATCAGGTTACCTCCATCACGGATACTTGGGCTTCGGCGTTGATTTGCGCCTAGCCCAGTTTAAGCACTAATTTGGATTTTCGATCCGGGGCAATGTTACTCCCAATTGGAGACCCAATCCACAGCGCCGTTCGCAAAAATATACATAAATTTTCTTATGTTTGAATAGATTAAATCAATGTTAAAGCAAAACTCGCGAAGCGAGACCGTTTCCCTCTCCCCCTCTGGGAGAGAGTTAGGAGAGAGGGAAACGGTCATGGAGAACCGCTGCCTCATCATCTTGTGCGGCGGTTCTCCATGACCGTTAGGCAGGAACAGGGATAACCTCGAAGGTCATCGCCTCCAGGTCGCCCAGCACATAGGTGGGTGGCTTGCCCACCCCGCCGACCGTACCCGGATTCACCATCCAGGTCTTTCCGCCACGGATGTTGTCCACCTGGTCAATCGCGACGCGGTGATCGTGGCCGCAGCAGACCATGTCCCACTCGCCGGTGCAGGCCAGAGCGCGAGCGTAATGCGGGTAATGCACGATGAAAATCGTGCGGCCATGCAGGGTGATGCCCGCATCCTGACCGTAAAAATGGATCAGATTGCCCGACTCGTGCGCCATGCGCGACAAGGTATACAGATCGCCTGTGTTATTGCCGTAGATGACGTGTACCGGCATATCCAGCTTCTTGAACACACCCAGGGTATTGGCCGCGACAACGTCACCGCAATGCAGCGTCGCGACGGCGCCGCGCGACTTGGCGTCCTGCACGGCGGAAGCCAGCAGGGTGCGGTTGTCGTGACTATCGGAAAGGATGCAAAGTTTCATAGGCTATGGGCTATAGGCAAGAGGAGAACCGCGAAGCGACCAACCCGGTCGAGATTCATCTGGCTAACCTCAAAAAATAAAGCCGGCATTATACCGGCTTTATTTACAGCGGCCTAACGGGCCTCCAGGCCCGCTTCGGAATTACAGCAGAGGCACAATCATCAGCGCAACGATGTTGATGATCTTGATCAGCGGGTTCACCGCAGGGCCCGCAGTGTCCTTGTAGGGGTCGCCCACGGTGATGATGCGGCCATCGACAGCATCGAGGTCGCGGCGATGGCGATGCCATACAGTCCGGCCAGTTCGTAAGCGCCCCAGATAGACAGGCACACGATGAGCACGGGTGCGGCGGTGGCCTTCATCGAGACGCCAAGGCCCGCGATGATGTTGGTGCCGTGCCCGGTGGTGGA
>JAUYEK010000098.1 GCA_030691435.1 Sulfuricella sp.
GCCTCGATCTGGCGCGGAGAAAGCCTGAGTTGGCGTGCCACTTCAGCCACGTTCAAGCCAAGCCGCTCGCGTGCTTCGGCAAGCACCTTGCCCGCACTCGGCCTAACCTCTGCCTGCTGCTCGGCAGCATTACCCTCGAATTCTTCAGTCACTCAATACCTCACGCTATTTGGTCTCTTATTTCAGTCAAATGTTGTCAAAATTCAGCAAGAATTTGGGGTTGAAATGAGCCATATGGTGATGGGTAATGAGGAATGGGTGATGAAAACCTTTCGACCATCGCTCATCCCCCATTACCCATCACTCCCTTACTCTTACTCATATTTCCCACTACGCAACGCCTGGGCTTCAGGCGAATCGGGGAAGGTTTTCCTCAGTTGCAGGCCATAACTGGCTTCGTCGCTACGGTTGCCCAGCCTGCGTTCGATGCGCATCCCCAGCCACAAGCTTTCCGGGGTCGGCGCGGCAATCTGGGAATACTGATTGATAAATTTCTTGGCCTCGCCGTAGCTTCCTCGCTTGAAGTTAATCTCGGCCATGTGGAATAGTGCCTGAGGCTGACGGGGTTGAAGCCTGATCGCTTTCAGCAGAAATTCCTCGGCTTCGACATCGTCATTTTTCTTGCGCGCGCAAATCCCGGCGTTGAGATAAGACTTCTCGGGTGTGGCATACAGGGGATTCTTCAGCGCCGCCATGAAATACCGGATGGAATCGTCGATCTTGCCGCGCTGGCAAAGAAACCAGCCGTAGTTGTTGTTGGTGTCGGAGTCGGCGCTGCTCAGGCTGAGCGAGCGGCGGAAATTCTCTTCCGCCTTGTCATTCTCCCGCAACGTCATGTAAACCAGGCCCAACATATTATATGCAGGCGCAAAGCCGGAATCCGCCCGGATCGCCACGTTCAATTCCTCCAGCGCCACGCCTAACTGACCGGCGCCAAAATAGGCCGCGCCCAAATCGGTGTGGATCTGGGCGCGCTGGCGCGCTTCGGTCTGCTCTTCTGCGGATGCGTAGCCCCCGGCCAAAAAACCGGCTCCGAGCGCCGCCAAAAACAGTAATCGCTTCAGGTTCATGCAGCCACCTCAATTTTTATCGTGCGCCGGGTTTTATCCTGCACTTTGCCGGCCAGCTGGCCGCAGGCGGCAGCGATGTCGTCGCCGCGAGTCTTGCGTATCGTCACCACGCGTCCGGCCTCGATCAGAATCGCGCCGAAACGGCGAATGACATCGGCGGGCGAACGCCTGTATTCAGAATCCGGGAACGGATTGAACGGGATCAGGTTGAACTTGCACGGTACGTCACGCGTCAGGGCGACCAGCTCACGCGCATGTGCGGGGCTATCGTTGACGCCGTCCAGCATGACGTATTCGAAAGTAATGAAATCCCGCGGCGCATCGACGACATAACGACGGCAGGCCGCCATCAGCTCGTTCAGCGGGTATTTTTTGTTGATCGGCACCAGTATGTCGCGCAACGCGTCGTTCGGTGCATGCAGCGAAACCGCCAGCGCCACCGGACAAGCTTCGCGCAGACGATCCATGGCAGGGACGATACCGGAAGTACTGACCGTCACGCGGCGGCGCGACAAGCCATAGGCATTGTCGTCCAGCATCAGGTGCAACGCGGTCACGGTATTGTCGAAATTGAGCAGAGGCTCGCCCATGCCCATCAGCACCACGTTGCCGATCACCCGCTCGTTCCGGGGCGTGCAACCTAAAGCCTTGTTCGCCCACCACAACTGGCCGATGATCTCGGCCACGCTGAGGTTGCGGTTAAAACCCTGCTTTCCGGTAGAGCAAAACCCGCACTCCAGGGCGCATCCCACCTGTGAGGAAACGCACAGCGTGCCGCGATCACCCTCGGGGATGAACACGGTTTCAACGCCCTGCCCTGCCCCCACGTCGAGCAGCCACTTGCGTGTGCCGTCGTCGGAAATCTGCTCCTGCATCAAGCGCGGCGGTTCGACTACCGCCAGCCCGCCCAACTTCTCCCGCAGCGCCTTGGACAGATCGCTCATCCT
>JAUYEK010000107.1 GCA_030691435.1 Sulfuricella sp.
CACGCGTCAGCATGGCCGCCACGCTCCACGCCTAGCCATGCTTCGATACGCAATGCCATTTCAGGCGAGATAGCGGCGCGGCCATTCAACACGCGTGAAAGCGTCACGCGGGCAACCCCCAATTGTTGCGCGGCCTCGGTCACAGACAACCCCAGCGCGGGTAGTACATCATCGCGCAGGGTCAGGCCAGGGTGTGGCGGGTTAAACATGCGTGCCATGGTTAAATCTCCTTTTAGTGATAGTCCTGATAGTCCACCAGCACGGCATCCGCGCCCTCGAACGTGAACGTCATGCGCCAGTTGCCGCTAACGCCTATTGAATAATGTCCGGCCAGGTCGCCTGATAGCCCGTGCATATTCCATCCCGGCATGTTCATGTAGTCGGGGTCTTTGGCAACATTGAGGCGTAGCAATTGCCGTTCAAGTCTCGCGGCATGGTGCGGCTGTATGCCTGATTTGTTGCCAGTCTCAAAAAAGGCTTTCAGGCCCTTATGCCGGAATGTTTTAATCATACTTTATTGTATCCCGTAACGCCTCGCGTATCAATATACTTTAACTCTTCACAAGTTGCAAGCCCGCTTGCACTGGCACAAACTCAATCCCGGCTTGCTCCAATATCCACGCTTCAATTTTGACGTGCCACATTCTCAGCAGGTCGAGCGGGCGGCGGCGGTAATGCTTTTCGGCAATGGCGCTTGGCTTGTGTCCCATGATTTGTGCCGATACGCCAGCAGGACATTCAACCCATTCCGCCAGCGTGCCAAACGAACGGCGCAGGCCATGCAGGGATAGAGCGGGCAGTCCTGCAGCGGCCAGCGCCTTGTTATGTCCTATGCGTGGCTCCATGAGCCTGCCAGACGCGGCCATGGGGCTTGAAAACACCCATTCATTGCGGCGCGGTGGCGCGGCCAGTAGCGCGGCTACAAAGGGTGTCAGCGGAATGGTGCGCTTGCCTTCCACCTTGTCGCGGATGGTCATACTCTTCCACTGAAAATCTACGTCCTGCCATTTCAGCCAAGCCAACTCTTCCCGTCTTGCGCCAGTCAGCAACAGGGCTTGCAGGTAAGTAGAATGCACCGGGTTTCCCAGCTTGCGGACATGTTCAAACCAAAGCGGCAATTGCTCACGTTGCAGACAGTCATCTTTTGCCGCCCTCTTCGGCAGTTCATCGCGGGCAATGCGGGAAGCGCAGGCATCTGTATGTATGTGGGCGCGGTACTCTGGCTGGTCAGTGCACCAGTTTAGGAATGCTCGCAGGCGGACAAATGCGTTATTGGCTTGCGTAGGGCGGCTTGCTTCGTCCTTTAGCCATGCCCGTACATGGTCAGCATCAATCTTCACCAGCGGCAGCAGCAACAGCGGGCGCAAGATGCCGGGTATCGTTGTGTCGCCCTCGCCCTTCTTCCGGCCTCGGGTCTTTGGCTTCCCGCCAGCAGCAACTAGCTTTTGATGGTCTATCAGGCTACGGGCGCTCCAGCGAGGCGTACGGGCTTCAACGTAGATTTGCCACACGTCCAGCGCAAGGGCTTCGGCGCATCGAGCTTCTTCCCGCTTGGCTTCGGTCGCGGCCTGCTTGTCGGCCTTCACTTGGCGCGGGTCGTTGCCATTGTCTATCAGGGTTTGAAGGCGGCGGGCTTCGGCTTGGGCTTTCGCAATGCTCCACACGCCCACGTCACCAATAGTCAGGCGCATGGACTGCCCATTAACCTTGGCTTGGAATATGTAGGACTTTGCACCGGCAGCGGTCGCAATAATGCCCAGCCCCTTCACTTCGTGGCACCATAGGTAAGTGCGCGTTTTACCTTCACCGCATTGAAAGTCTGCAATGCGCCCCGCTGTCAGCTTTACCTTTGCCGCTTTGACTATTGCCATGATTCCCCCTTCGCCCGTTTCCATGTCACCAGTATGTCACCACGAATGCAGTATAAGCCGGAATACTTATCAACACAACAAACAGGGGATAAATGCTTAACTCGTTGATTTACAGTAAAACAGGCGGGGTTATGGAATGGCAATCAACACCTAAAAACACTGTTTTTTGAGCATTCGTAATGCGAAGGTCACCAGTTCGATTCCGGTCATCGGCACCACTTACAACTCCAAGTAAAACCAACAAAGTCCTAAATCCCACACCCAGTGTGGCTTTTTCATTTGTTTTGTTATCCCTACTAGCCCGAACAACGTCAACAGTCTTTATTCTTCCGTCGAAGTAGGCGCTGGCTTAACCGGTCATGCCGCCAGCCTTGCCACTGGCTGGCGCTCCTCAGCCCTTTGCCGCGCTTCCCATAAGTCGCGTTGCCCCTGCATCCGCAGCCAGAAGCCGGGAGAGGTGCCGAGCGCTTCGCTCAGGCGTAAATCCATATCGGCGCTGACGGCAGCGTGTCCGTGAAGGATGCGCGACAGCATCACCCTGGAAATTCCCAAGTGTTGGGCGAAAGCGGTAACACTCAGTCCCAAGTCGTCTAACCAGCCCGTCAGGACTTCGCCGGGGTGGGCGGGGTCGTGCATGTCCATAACTTTATCCTCAGTGATAATCGAGATAATCCACCAGTTCAATGTCTGCGCCGTCGAACCTGAATACTATCCTCCAATTGGCTTGCACGGTCAGTGAAAAGAAACCGGCACGGTCACCGGTCAATCCATGCAAACGCCAGCCAGGTCGGGTCAAATCCTCCGGGCCGTGGGCTACGCTGAGGGCGGTTAGCTGCTCTCTCAGGCGCTTGGCATGTATCGGCTGAATCCCTGCCAAACTCCCGGTTTGGTAGAAGGCTTCAAGCCCTTTGTGGCGGAACGATTTAATCATAGGCTGTTAAGCATAGATTTACAATGGTAATGCCGTCAAGCGGCGGCGTTGCTCTTCACCAGTTGCAAACCCGCTTGCGTTTTTACAAGACCCGATTACGACGAAGGGGCTGATGCGGCCTTGCCGATTTTATTCGGGTAGGCCCAGCCGTTGCGCCAGGCGCCGATCACCATGTCGGGATACTCAGGCCTGCCCAGGCTGCCGTTGTAGCGGCCCAGGGCGCGGAACAGGTCGCCCTTTTCGATGTCGAGGTAGTGCCTGAGGATGGTGCAGCCGTAGCGCAGGTTGGTGCGGATGTGGAACAGGTTCTGGTCGGGGGTGCCGATATGTTTGACCCAGAACGGCATGACCTGCATGTAGCCCCGTGCCCCGGCACTGGATACGGCATATTTTTTGAAGCCGCTTTCCACCTGAATCAAGCCCAGCACCATTTGGGGGTCGAGCCCCGCGCGTGATGCTTCGTAGTGGACGGTTTTGAGGAAGTCCTGGCGTACGGTTTTGTCCGGAATGCGCTTTTCCAGGCGCTGTGACATTTCCGCCATCCAGATATTTGCATCGGTTTGCGAGGCAAAGACGAGGCGCGGAGAAGCGCCGTCGCTGACCGTTTTATGCAGTGCCGCCTGTACGCTGGCGCTCAACGGCTCCTCACGCTGTGCGCCGGCGTGGGCAAAGGAGGTGGCCAGTAGCGTGGAAAGAACGAAAAAGCTTTTTAGCCACGGATTAACACGGATTAACACGGATAATCCATGAAAATCCGTGTTAATCCGTGGCAAAGTTTTTTTTGGCTTCAGCATGTTACTGATTTTATGTGACTCACAATATTTTGCAAGGGGATGGCTGTGGCTTTTTCATCCCGGCGCCCCTGGTATTCCACGTTGCCGTCTTTCAGTCCGCGCTCGCCGATGACGATACGGTGCGGGATGCCGATCAGTTCAAGGTCGGCGAACATTACGCCGGGGCGCTCGTCGCGGTCGTCCAGCAGCACTTCGATGCCTGAGGCCATGAGTTCGGCGTAGAGCCTCTCGACCGTTTCCTTCACCAGTTCACTCCGGTTGATGCCGATCGGCACGATGGCGAGTTGGAACGGCGCCATCGCGGGCGGGAAGACGATGCCGTGCTCGTCATGGCCCTGCTCGATGGCGGCGGCGACGATGCGTGAGACGCCGATGCCGTAGCAACCCATTTCCATCACCTGCTCCTTGCCATTCTCGTCGAGAAAAGTGGCTTTCATCGCTTCGGAATACTTGGTGCGCAGCTGGAAAATATGGCCGACTTCGATGCCGCGGCACAGTTCCAGTTTTCCCTTGCCGTCCGGGCTGTCATCGCCTTCCACCACGTCGCGGAGGTCGACCAGTTCTTTCAGTTCCGGCAGGTCACGCCCAAAATTGACGCCGGTGAGGTGGTGGCCGTCCTCATTGGCGCCACAGACGAAGTCGCTCATCGTCGCTACCGCGCGGTCGGCGATGAGGGTGACGCTCAGGCCGACCGGGCCGAGCGAGCCGGCGTTGCAGCCGGCGGCAGCACGAATTTGGGCATCGGCAGCAAAGCGCAGCGGTTGGGCAAGCTGGAGCAGCTTGCCGGCCTTGACCTCGTTGAGCTGGTGATCGCCGCGCAGCAGCAGCGCCACGACGCCGCCGTCGCGCCCTTCCAGCAGCAGGGTTTTGATGACCCGGTGTGCGGGAACTTTAAGAAATTCGCACACTTCTTCGATACTGTGTTTGCCGGGCGTGGCGACTTTTTGCATCGCTTCGACCGGAGCAGGGCGTTGCATGGATGGGGAAACTGCTTCGGCCAGCTCGATGTTGGCGGCATAGTCGGAACCGGGGCAGAAGGCGATGGCATCCTCGCCGGAATCGGCCAAGACGTGAAATTCATGCGAGCCGGTGCCGCCGATCGCGCCGGTGTCCGCCGCCACTGCGCGGAATTTCAGGCCGAGGCGGGAGAAAATGCGGCTGTAGGTGTCGTGCATCACCTGGTAAGTCTGCTCCAGGCTGGCGAAGCTGGCGTGGAAGGAATAGGCATCCTTCATCACGAACTCGCGGGCGCGCATTACGCCGAAACGCGGGCGGATTTCGTCGCGAAACTTGGTCTGGACCTGGTAGAAGTTTACCGGCAGCTGGCGGTAGCTCTTGATCTCGCGCCGCGCGACGTCGGTGATTACCTCTTCGTGGGTCGGCCCGAAGCAGAAGTCGCGCCCATGGCGGTCCTTGATCTTCAGCATCTGCGGGCCGAACACGTCCCAGCGCCCGGTTTCCTGCCACAACTCGGCGGGAACCACCGTCGGCATCAGCAGTTCGACCGCGCCGCTCTTGTCCATTTCGTCGCGCACGATGTTTTCGACCTTGCGCAGCACCCTGAGACCGAGCGGCATCCAGGTATACAGGCCGCTGCCGATGCGCTTGATCAGGCCGGCGCGGAGCATCAGTTTGTGGCTGACCAACTCGGCTTCGGCGGGTGCTTCCTTGAGGGTGGACAGGAAAAAATGTGAGACACGCATGGGGGTTCCCGTAATCAAATTCCGAATTCACAATTTTAACCGAAAACAAGGCGTATATCGGATTGATTTAGACTGGAAATAGCAGTAGCCTGTAATTGTTACTTCCCGTTTAATTAAGAAAAAGGAAATTATTATGTATACCGAAGTCGATGAAGCGGTCGATATCAACAAGGAAAAGCTGGTTGCGGATTTTAAAGTAGTGGTGGCTGATGCCGAAGCGCTGCTCAGGGCGACTGCTAATGATGCGGGTGAAAAGGTAGCGGCCGCGCGCGAAAAAATCCAGGCCAGCCTGGTTGACGCTAAAGTGCGGTTGGCTCAGGCTGAAGCGGCGATTATTGACAAAACCAAGCAGGCTGCCCGTGCCACTGATGAGTATGTGCATGACAATCCGTGGAAGGCCGTGGGTATTTCCGCCTGTGTCGGGCTGGTGATCGGTGTTCTGATCGCGCGTCGCTGACATTCAGGTTTTTATGACGGAAACCGATGCAGGCATAGCGCGTGCCACTGGGTTGTTTGCTTCCCTGCGCAATTTTGCCGCCACGCTAACGGCGGTAGCCCAGACCAGGCTGGAGTTGTTGGCGAATGAAGTGGAGGAGGAGAAGCTCCGCTTTGGTCAGTTGCTGTTGTTCGGTAGCATCGCGCTGTTTTGCCTGGCTGTCGGCAGCGTGTTTCTCGCGATATTCGTCACCGTCCTGCTATGGGAGAGTCACCGGCTGTTGGTGCTGGGCGGTTTGGCCGCGCTTTTTCTTGGCCTCGGCGGCGCGGCTGTCGTGATGTTTCGTGCCCGCGCTTCGGTCGGGAGCAGGTTATTTGCGGCCAGCCTGGCAGAGCTGGGCAAAGACCGCCAGCAGTTGTTGCCGTAATGGGCGTCGAGCAACGCTTGGTCGAGCTTTCCCGACGGCGCGCCGAGCTGGTGGCGCATAGTGCGGCACAACGTGCCGAATTGGGCGATGTTTGTCATGTCTGGCGTGTGCCGATGGCGATTGTCGATCAGGGCGTGACAGTATGGCGCTTCTTTCGCGGGCATCCGGCCTTGCTGGTCGGGCTGGGTGTTGCATTTGCGGTGGCGCGACCGCGCAGGGCGCTAAAATGGCTCGGTCGTGGCTGGGCGTTGCGGCGGTTTTTCCGCGGCATGGCAGCCGGGCAAGGTAAGCCGCATTGATGGGCAGTGGCCGATCATTGTTTTTCGCCACTGCTCAGTTTCCCTCTCGTGTTAGCCCAATTTCTTTCCTTGCCGCATCCTGCCGGCAGGTGTGAGTCGTCCTGCAACCTTTCTGACACAAAACCCGGATATATGAAGTGGAGCGGCCGGGATAGTCTTGATTTTTCTCTGCTCCATCGAGGCAACAATGGGAATGTTTTTCGGTCGGCGTATTCATAAAGCGGTAGCCGCCGGTGATGTCGTAGACGTGAGCGAGCGCGACGGCGTGCGTTCGTTGCATCTGGGCAGTCAGACGGTGCAAAGTTCGATGCGCATCAGCGCGCCCAACGAGCTTGAACTTGCCTATACCCGCAGCATGATGGGTGTTCTCCTGTTCAACCCTGAACCCGTGCGCTTCCTGATGGTTGGGTTGGGAGGGGGGTCATTGGCCAAATTCGTTTATCACCGCATGCCGGCTACACGCATCGCGGCGGTGGAGCTGAACTCGCAGGTGGCGTCAGCTGCGCGCGCCTATTTTCAGCTGCCGCCGGAAGACGAACGATTCGAGGTGGTGATCGCCGAAGGCGGCCAGTATGTGGCTGACCATCCTGATAGCGCCGATGTGCTGATGGTGGATGGCTTCGACGGTGTTTCGCTGGCCGATTCACTAGTTACCCAGCGTTATTACGACGACTGTGCCGCTGCCCTGGGTGAACGGGGGATCATGGCGGTCAACCTGTGGGGCAGCGACAAGAATTTCGATGTCTACTTGCAGCGTATCGAGACCAGTTTCAATGGCCTGACGCTGTGCCTGCCTACGGAAAAGCACGGCAACATAGTCGTGTTCGGTTTCAAGCGCAGCCCCGTTAATCCGCGCTGGGACGATCTGCGCCAGCGCGCCAGAGAGCTGGAGCAGGCGTATGGACTGGAATTTCTCAAGTTCGTGGAAGGCCTGCGCAGCCTCAATGCTCACACTGAAAAGCGCTTACTTATTTAGCCCAGATTATCCATTAGAGCCAAAACACCGCTGTGGGAGCGGCGCCAACCCTCTCTCCAACTCTCTCCCAAAGGGAGAGAGGGCGATCGTCCCTT
>JAUYEK010000116.1 GCA_030691435.1 Sulfuricella sp.
CATGGAGGCCAAGCAAATCTGGCGTACCGGGGAGCTGTATGACGGGCACAAGCTACCTTAATGACGAGGGAAAACCCACCCTACTTGGATTCAGATCTTGCGGAACACCAAGGTACCGTTGGTGCCGCCAAACCCGAAGGAATTCGACAGGGCGACATCGATTTTCATCTTGCGGGCAACATTCGGCACATAGTCAAGATCGCACTCTGGATCCTGCTCGACCAAATTGATGGTCGGCGGAGAAATTTGATGATACACGCTAAGTGCCGAAAATACCGCTTCGACCCCACCTGCAGCGCCAAGCAGATGCCCGGTCATGGATTTTGTCGAATTGACCGCAATATTTTTTGCGTGCTCGCCGAAGCACAGCTTGACCGCCTTGGTTTCGGCCAGGTCGCCCAAGGGCGTGGATGTGCCGTGGGCGTTGATGAAATCAACCTGGTGGTGCGGAATCCCGGCGTTGCGCAATGCATTGGTCATGCAGCGAGCAGCGCCGCTACCGTCTTCGCAGGGGGCCGTCATGTGGTTGGCATCCGCGCTCATGCCGAAACCGGGCACTTCGGCATAAATTTTCGCTCCGCGCGCCTTGGCATGTTCGTACTCTTCGAGCACCAGCACCCCTGCGCCTTCTCCTAGCACGAAGCCATCCCGGCCGGTATCCCAGGGACGGCTTGCCTTTTCGGGATCGTCATTGCGTGTGGACAGCGCGCGCGCCGAGGCAAAGCCGCCAATCGCCAAGGGCGTTACGGTGGATTCCGCGCCGCCCGCGATCATGATATCGGCGTCGCCGTATTCGATCATGCGTGCGGAATCGCCGATGCAGTGGGTCGCCGTGGTGCAGGCTGTGACCATCGCCAGATTCGGGCCTTTTAGTCCAAACATGATGGACAGATTGCCCGAGATCATATTGATGATCGTGCCCGGAATGAAAAACGGGGAAATTTTGCGCGGCCCGCCTTCCAGATAGGTGTTATGGGTATCCTCGATCATCGGCAGACCACCGATGCCGGAACCGATGTTAACGCCGACGCGCTCGGCGTTCTCCGGGGTAACCACAATGCCGGAATCCTTGATCGCCTGTACTCCCGCCGCAAGCCCGTAATGGATAAAAATATCCATGCGACGAGCTTCCTTGGCGGAAATATACTCGGTGACATCGAACCCTTTGACCTCGCCGGCGATCTGGGAGGAAAAGGCCGAGGGGTCGAACCGGGTAATCCGGCTGATTCCGGATTTGCCGGCAAGAATGTTCGACCACGCTTGCTCAACAGTATTACCGACAGGCGAAATTATGCCCAAGCCGGTGATGACGACTCTGCGTTTAGACAAGACGGCTCCCGTTGCGAGTGATTACAGGATAGATAGGAACAGCTTAGTTCAGATGACCATTGACGTAATCAACGGCTTGTTTGACGGTGGTGATTTTTTCCGCTTCTTCGTCAGGGATTTCGCAGTTGAATTCTTCTTCCAGTGCCATGACCAGTTCAACGGTATCCAGGGAATCAGCGCCCAGGTCATCGACAAAGGAGGATTCGATTTTTACTTCGGCTTCGTTCACGCCCAGTTGCTCGGCAACAATTTTTTTGACGCGTTGTTCGATATTTTCCATGTAAGTACCCTCTCTCTATTGAACCGCTATAAAAAAGCTGACGCATTTTACCAAAAATTGCCTACTTCACCAAATTGCAAAACTTCCAATCAACTCATGTACATACCGCCATTGACGTGCATTGTCGTGCCCGTGACATAATCCGCTTGCGGCGAGGCCAGGAACGCGACCGAAGCCGCGATATCCTGGGCCGTACCGAGCCGTCCCAGCGGAATGTGGACGATCAGATCATTGCGTTGCTCCTCGCTCAGGGCGCGGGTCATGTCCGTGTCGATGAAACCCGGCGCGACACAGTTTACCGTGATATTGCGGCTGGCCACTTCGCGCGCCAGCGACTTGCTGAAACCGATGATTGCCGCTTTGGCCGCACCATAATTAGTCTGTCCGGCGTTCCCCATTACCCCGACTACCGAGGCGATGTTGATGATGCGTCCCCGGCGCGCCTTCATCATGCCGCGCATGACCGCGCGGCTAAGGCGAAATACGGACTTGAGGTTGGTTTCCATGATGCTGTCCCATTCCTCGTCCTTCATGCGCATCAGCAGGTTGTCGCGGGTGATGCCGGCATTGTTGACGAGAATGGAAACATCGCCGAATTGGCTTTGAATAGTTTGCAGTCCCTGGTCAATCTGGGCTTGATCGTTGACGTTCATCACCAGCCCCATACCTTTAACGCCCGCCTGCGCCAAGTAAGTATTGATGGCATCCACGCCATTCTGGTTGATTTCCGCGCCGATGATCGTCGCTCCCTGTTTCCCCAGTTCCAGCGCTATCGCCTGGCCGATTCCGCGGCCAGCACCGGTAATCAATGCAATTTGCCCATTCAGCATGTTATTCCCCTATTTTTAGTGATTACGATAAGCACTATAGCCCCTTCCCTCTCCCATACACGGTTGCCCTCTCCCCAACCCTCTCCCGCAGGCGGGAGAGGGGGCAAACGTGAAGGGCGCTTGTTTTTACTTGAGCGTGGCGATGGCCTGTTCCACGGCGACCGCATCGGTCAGCGCCAAACTTTGCAGATTGCCGTCAATACGTTTGTTCAGCCCCGCCAGCACCTTGCCTGGCCCGCATTCGACCACATGGCCGATACCTTGAGCGGCGAACTGACGTATGGTTTCCGCCCAGCGCACCGGGCTGTATAACTGGCGCACCAGCGCGTCCTTGATGGCGGCACCCTCGTTATACCCCTTTACGTCGGCGTTATGCAGCACCGTCACTGCGGGCGCTTTCAGCGTCACGGATTGCAGGTGATCGGCCAGCTTTTCCGCGGCTGGGCGCATCAGGGCGCAGTGGGAAGGCACACTAACCGGCAGCGGCAAGGCGCGTTTCGCG
>JAUYEK010000100.1 GCA_030691435.1 Sulfuricella sp.
GCCCGAAATGACCTTTACTTCGGCCCAGCGAAAGAACAGAAGAAGGGGACTCAAGAATATGCCGCCCCCTACCCCGGTAAGACCGGAAAGGAAGCCAAGGGCCGCGCCAGCCAACAGCAGCACAAACAAAGGCGGGCGGGCGATTTTAGTTTGTTGTGATTGATGCGCGGTGCGGAACGAGCGCCACGCGGCGTATAGGAGGACAGCCCCGACCAACGGCTTGTAAATGTGCCCCGGCAATGTCTGTAAACCGCCAAGATATGCAAAGGGAATGGAAGCAAGCGCGAATGGCCAAAACAAGTTCCAGGAAAATGCGCCTACGCGGTAATACTTGGTTGTTGCGATTACAGCAACCAGGATATTTAGCGTCAGGGCGGTTGGTTTCATAACTGCCGGCGACACGCCGACCAATGCCATTGCGGCAAGGTAGCCAGATGCGCCAGCGTGGCCTACCGAGGAAAAAAGAAGAGCTGCAACAAGAATCAGTGCGGCGAGAATTGTGTCTGTCAGGTTCATGCTCATCAGGAGAAAAACTAACGTAATTGGCTGGCAGTAGGGTGTATTTTACGCATCATGGTGTGCAGAGTACACCCTGCCGATTGGCGATCTCGACAGCCGCCAACTATATCGCGTGCAGTTTTCCATAAGCTTCAAGCAATCGCTGGTGCATCTCACAACCTTCCAGCGTCATCCCCGGTGAGTGCAGGCCGAAAAAGCGCTGTTCCCGGTTGAGCAGGGCTTGCGCCTGTTGCAGCGTATCCGCGCCGTAGAGGTGCTTCAGGGCGTCGCTGTATGGCGCTGAATCTCCCAGGTTGAGCAGGCTTTCGATGCAGCGGTAAACCTTGCGTCGCCGTTCGTTCAATTGCTCGAAATGGCGTACCCAGTCGCAGCCTTCGCGGATCGCTTCTTCATCGCCGATCGCCAGCGCCAGCAGGGTTTTCAGCTCGCCTATGCGCAAGTCCTTCCAGAATGAGCCGGCATCGGCCGCCAGGCCGATCAGTGCCGCGACCGGTCGCTGGTCGTCCAGGCCAAGCTCGTTCAGCGTGTCCAGCAGGTCGGCGCATTCGTCGTCGTCCAGCTCCGGCAGGCGCAGGATGGCGGGGCGGATGTCGTTGCCGACGCTGTTGTTTTCCCATTCCAGATCGTCGACCGGATAAATTTCCGACATGCCGGGCACGATGATGCGGCAGGCATAGACGCCCAGATGGGCGAAGTCGGCGATGTAGATGTCGCGGTCTTCGGCGTGGATGCGCTCGGTCAGCCAGGCATAGTCTTCTTCGGTCGTGTTGCTGAAATTCCAGTCATTGAATTCGAAATCGGGGGTGTCGCCGAGGAAATTCCAGCTGATGATGCCGCTGGAATCGACGAAGTGGATTTCGATATTCGGCGCGCTGGCGATTTCGTCCAGGTCGAAGCCCGCTTCGGGGAAGCCGCCCAGCGCATCCAGCGCGCGGCCTTGGAGCAGTTCGGTGAGGGCGCGCTCGAGGGCGATTTCGAAGCGCGGATGGGCGCCAAAGCTGGAGAAACAGCCCTGGTCGCGCGGGTTGAGCAGGGTCACGTTCATGACCGGATATTGCCCGCCCAGCGAGGCATCTTTGACCAGGATGCCGAAGCCCGCCGCGCGCAAGGCGCGGATGCCCGCCTCGATGGCGGGAAAGCGGGCAATCACCTCGTCCGGCACATCCGGCAGGCACAGCCCTTCGCCGATGATGCGGAATTTGACGTGGCGCTCGAAAATTTCCGACAGCGCCTGGGTGCGCGCCTCGGCGGGGGTGTTGCCCGCCGACATGCCGTTGCTGACGTACAGGTTGCCGATGATGTTGACCGGGAACCAGACGCGGATGCCGTCGCGCTGCCGGATGTAGGGCAGGGCGCAAATGCCGGCTTCGGCATTGCCGGAGTTCAGGTCGACCAGTGTATTGGCGTCGATGGCGCCTTCCGGGTTGTAGAATGCGCGCAGTTCCGGCGTGAGCAGGCCGTCCGGCCAGCCGCCATCGTCGCCCGGCTTGAACCATTGCTCTTGCGGGTAATGGGTGAAGGCGCGGTTGGCAATCGATTCGCCAAGGTAATAATGCGACCAGAAGTAGTTGCAGGACAGGCGCTCGAAAAACTCGCCCAGCGCGCTCGCCAGCGCCGCCTGTTTCGATGCGCCCTTGCCGTTGGTGAACAGCAGCGGACAGTCGCGCTCGCGCAAATGCACCGACCAGACATTGTCTATCGGGTTCAGCCAGGAGCGTTCCTCGACGTGGAAATCCAAGGCTTCCAGTCTGGATTGCATGGCGCTGATGGAGGATTCGAGCGAGGCATCCTTGCCCGCG
>JAUYEK010000123.1 GCA_030691435.1 Sulfuricella sp.
ATCTGCTGCAAACTCTGGGTTGTCCTGGCTGGGATATTCTTTTCGCTTTTCCAGGGCAGTCGCAAATATTCCCCTCCGATCCGACAGGACAGGAAAAAACATTTTTTTCCGTGCTGGATGAAGAGTGGGGGAAAGCCGCGCGCCCACCAGAGCGGGGGGTGACCAGGCTTCCCTTTCACGGCGGCTGGTTCGTTTATCTCGGCTATGAATTGCTGCACCAGCTAGAATCCTCCGTCGCAGTCAAACATCAGGCAAGCCAATTTCCGTTGGCCGCCCTGATCCGCATCCCTGCGGCTATCATGGTCGACCGTGCCGAGGGGCAGACCTACTTGTTTGCCGAGGAAGCCTGTTCGCATCTTCTTGAAGACCTGCGCGCCGATTTGAGCGAAGTTGCCGAATATGTTGGCAGCCCGGTAAAGGTGGATGAACTTGAAGAGGAAGACGAACAGATTTTCCTGCAAGGGGTAACCGAGGTTAAGCGCTACATCCTGGAAGGGGACGTGTTCCAGGTCAATCTTGCACGCCAGTGGCGGGCTCGAATTGAACATCGAGGCTGTGCCGCCGACGTTTACGCGCGTCTGCGCGAGAGCAATCCGGCTCCGTTTGCAGGTATCGCCGATTTTGGCAAGCACCAGATCATCTGCTCGTCCCCGGAGCGATTGGCGAAGGTGTGCAATGGCGTGATCGAGACGCGCCCGATCGCCGGTACGCATCCGCGGGCTCATCTGGCAGAGGATGATGAACTGCTGCGGCTACAGTTGATCTCCAGCCCCAAGGAACGCGCCGAACACATCATGCTGGTCGACCTCGAACGCAACGATCTGGGGCGGGTATGCGAGCCAGGCAGCATCGAGGTCAGCGAACTGATGACGGTGTGCAGCTACGCTCACGTACACCACATCGAATCCAGCGTGCGCGGTCGTTTGCGCGAGAACACGACACCTTCCGAAGTGATGCGTGCGTTGTTTCCGGGAGGCACTATTACCGGTTGCCCCAAAGTCCGTACCATGCAAATCATCAGTGAGCTTGAACCCTCACCCCGTTACGCTTATACGGGCAGCATGGGATATCTTAATCTCGATGGCAGCATGGATCTCAACATCCTGATCCGCAGCTTCATGCTCGAAGGGAATGCACTGACCTTCAAGGCTGGTGCAGGCATCGTTGCCGACTCCGACCCCTTGCGCGAACTTGCCGAAACTCGCGCCAAGGCGAAGGGGTTGCTCAGGGCTCTAGGAGCTGCTCAATGATCCTGGTTAACGGCCTTCAGAGCGAGCATGTCCGGGTCTTTGACCGGGGTCTGACCTACGGTGACGGGGTTTTCCGTACCTTGCTGGTGAGAGCGGGCCATCCATTGTGCTGGCCACGCCATTATGACAAGCTGTACGCGGATTGTGCGGCGCTCGACATCGTTTGTCCGCCCGAAGCTATCCTGGCTGCGGAAATGGCCCAATTGATAGCGGGTTACCCTCTCCTCAATCCTCTCCCGCGAACGGGAGAGGAGGCAAACGTAAAAGGCGCTTGTTTTGATTTGGACTGTGTGCTGAAAGTGATAATCACCCGTGGAGAGAGCCAACGCGGTTACGCCATTTCAGCACACATGGAACCGACCCGCATCCTGATGGCGAGTCCAGCTCCGCAGTACCCGGCAAACTATTTGACGGATGGGGTGCGGCTACACCTTTGTTCCACACGCCTTGCCATACAACCCTTGCTGGCCGGGATTAAACATCTCAACCGCCTGGAAAACGTGCTGGCGAGGCGGGAATGGAACAATTCCGAAATTGCCGAGGGCTTGATGCTCGACATGGATGGAAATGCAATCGAAGGGACGATGAGCAACCTGTTCCTTCTCCGGGGCAAGACCTTGCACACCCCCGATCTTGGGCGTTGCGGCGTGGCCGGCGTGCAGCGGGAGCGCATCATGGATCTGGCCGGCAGGCTCGGCATGACGGTCAGGGTGGAAAATCTGCCGTTGGCCCGAATTTACGACGCGGACGAGGTGGTGCTTTGCAACAGCATCATCGGCGTCTGGCAGGCCAGGGAGCTGGCCGGAAAAACATGGCCGACCGGCAAATTGGCGGCGCGCTTGAGGAGTTTGTTGGATGATGACGGTCATTAAGCGCGGCATGGCCGCGCTCATCGTACTGGGAATGTCGGCTGCGGGCTGGGTGCTTTATTTTTCCAACACCCTTGTACACTTGCCCCAGTCCCCCTACGAGTTTACGCTCAAGCATGGCAGCAGCCTGCGTACCATTGCCAGACAATTCAGTGCCGAAGAACTGATGCCGGAGCCGTGGAGCTTTATTGTGCTGGCAAAAATTTTGGGCAGGGAAGGGGAAATCAAGGCCGGCAACTATCAGCTGGATCGTGAAATCACCGCGTTCCAGCTGCTTCAAAAGATCACCAAGGGCGATGTCAGCCAGAGCGAAATCGTGTTTATCGAGGGTTGGAATTTCAGCCAGATGCGCAAGGCGCTCGACGGGCATCCGGCCATCAGGCACGATACCACCGGCCTGAGCGACAATGAGCTGTTGAATCGCCTGGGGGTGCAGGAGGAAAACGCCGAGGGGCTGTTTTTTCCGGACACTTATTATTTCAGCAACGGGATGAGCGACTTGTCCATGCTCAAACGTGCCTACCAGATCATGGGGCAGCGACTAGCCGATGCCTGGCGGGAACGCGGCCCGAATTTGCCGTATTCCACGCCTTACGAGGCTTTGATCATGGCTTCCATCGTAGAGAAGGAAACCGGCCGCTCCGGAGAGCGCCCGATGATCGCCGCCGTCTTTATCAATCGCCTGCGTATCGGCATGAGGCTGCAAACGGATCCAACGGTCATCTACGGCCTTGGTGAGGCATTTGATGGCAATTTGCATAAGCGCGATTTAACCACCGATAATGCCTATAATACTTACACGCGCAGCGGGCTTCCGCCCGGTCCGATTGCCATGCCGGGATGGGCTTCTATCCATGCGGCTTTACACCCTAGCGAGACCTCTGCGCTGTATTTCGTAAGCAAGGGGGATGGCACCCACCAGTTTTCCCGCAGCTTGGCGGAGCATAATCAGGCTGTGGCGCGTTACCAGAAGAGCTTATCCAGAAAAAAGATTAATTAAATATCACAATATAATGATTTTAAATAATAATATATCAAAATTCATCACGCTTGAAGGGATAGATGGCGCCGGCAAGAGCACCCACCTGAATTGGCTGGCGGAGCGCTTGCGCAGTCAGGGGAAAAATGTCCTTGTCACCAGGGAGCCGGGCGGAACGCCACTCGGCGAAGCGTTGCGCGAATTGCTCCTGCATCAAGCCATGCATCTTGAGACCGAGGCCCTGTTGATGTTCGCTGCCAGGCGGGAGCATCTGGACAAGGTCATTATTCCGGCGTTGCGCGAAGGAACCTGGGTCATTTCAGACCGCTTCACCGACGCCAGTTTTGCCTATCAGGGTGGGGGCAGGGGGCTGGATGAATCCAAGCTGAAAATCCTTGAACAATGGGTTCAGCAGGACTTGCAGCCGGATCTGACCTTGTTGTTCGACGTGACACTCGAAGTCAGTCGGCAGCGCTTGTCCGGCAACGCCTCTCTGGACCGGTTCGAACAGGAAAAGCAGGATTTTTTCCAACGCGTGCGGGACGCTTATTTGAAGCGCGCAGCGCAATTCCCGGAGCGAATCCGGGTGATCGATAGCGGGCGGACGCTGAATGAAATTCAAGTCAATCTTGAAGACATTGTTTCATCCATTTGACTGATATGATTTATTCTTGGCAAAATGAAATCTGGCGGCGACTGATGTCGACCAAGGCGACTTTGCCTGGCGCTCTATTGCTGCAAGGCCGTGGCGGAATCGGGAAATTCCATTTGGCCTATACGCTGGCACAGGCATTGCTGTGCGAATCCCCCCTGGATTCGGGCGAGCCATGCGAGCATTGCGGCGCATGCAACTGGTTCAAGATCGGCGGGCATCCCGATTTTCGCCTGCTTGAGCCTGAAGCACAGAGCGCTGCGGCAGAATCGACGGGCGAAACGGCAGAGCAGGAGCCGATCAAGAAGGCGACCGACAAAAAGGCGAGCCAGTTTATTACCGTGGCCCAGATTCGCGAACTGGCGGATTTCGTCAACCTGACGACTCACCGCAATGGCTTGCGCATCATTCTGGTTCACCCGGCGGAGGCGATGAACGTTCACGCCGCCAATGCGCTGCTGAAAACATTGGAGGAGCCGCCGCCTGGCACTCTGTTCATCCTGGTGTCGCACCAACCCCAACGCCTGCTGCCCACAGTTCGCAGCCGTTGCCAAAAGATCAACGCCCCGCTTCCTGGGCGCGTGGAGGCATTGCAGTGGCTACGCGAGCAGGGGGTCGCGGAAGCCGATGCCTGTCTGGCGCAATCGGGTTGCGCACCGCTTGCCGCCCTGCGGTTAAGCGCTGAAGATTACCAGTTGAAACGCGGCCAGATTCTGGAACAATTTGGCGCGCCGGATCGATTTGATCCGCTTACCCTGGCGGAGCAGGGGGACAAGATGGAGCTGGCCTGGATACTGAACTGGATGCAACAGTGGGTCTATGATCTGGCAAGCATCGGCATGGCGGGGCAGGCGCGATACCAGCCTGAGTCGTCAGCGGAAATGAATCGCTTGGCAAAAACCGTTAACTTGATAGAATTGTTTCAGTTCCAGCAGGAGTTATTGACTGCTCAGCGCGCATTGCATCATCCGCTGAATAGCCGATTGGTGCTGGAGCAATTGTTTTTTTCTTATTGGCAACTCGTGAATCGTCAGGACGCCGCTTATGTCTGATCCAAAAGCTCCGGTCGCTCCGCGACCGGGCGTACTTTCTTTGAGCATCAAGGAAAAAACCGCGCTATATGCAGCTTATATGCCCTATCTGAAGGGCGGCGGGATTTTTATCCCCACCAACAAACCTTATCGACTGGGTGACGAGGTTTTCATGCTGCTCTCCTTGATGGAGGATCCGAACAAGTTGCCGGTAGCCGGTCGCGTTGTCTGGATCACCCCGGAAGGTGCGCAGGGCAATAAGGTGCAGGGAGTGGGCGTGCAGTTCGGCGATAACGAGAGCGGGGTCTCCGCGCGCAACAAAATCGAGGGCTTGCTTGGCGGCAGCAAAACATCCCGCCCAACCCACACCATGTAGATGTAGATCGAGTCAAACCACGCCGCCACCGCCTGGGGCGGCATACTCTCGTGCAAGCTATGCTAGTCGATTCCCACTGCCACTTAAGCTTTCCCGAGCTCGCCTCGAATCTGCCTGAGATATTCGCCAACATGGAAAAAAACGGGGTTGGCCTTGCGCTATGCGTGAGCGTTAATCTCACGGACTTTCATGAGGTTATTAGCCTGGCTGAAACCTATCCTCATCTCTACGCATCGGTCGGAGTTCATCCCGATTATGAAGACGAGGAGGAGCCCTCAGTTGAAAAACTGGCTGAGTTGGCGAATCACCCCAAGGTGATTGCAATCGGCGAAACCGGTCTGGATTACTTCAGACTGAAAGGCGACCTTGAATGGCAAAGGGAACGCTTCCGCAACCATATCCGCGCCGCAAAACTCTGCGGCAAGTCGTTGATTATCCATACCCGTGAGGCGGCAACCGATACGCTGCGCATCATGGAGGAGGAGGGGGCGGCAAGCGTAGGCGGTGTAATGCACTGCTTTACCGAAAGTCTGGAGGTTGCGGAGCGCGCGATAGCTCTTGGCTTTTATATCTCTTTTTCAGGTATTGTTACCTTTAAGAATGCGATACAAGTCAAGGAAGTTGCTAAGAAAATTCCCCTGAATCGAGTGCTGGTTGAAACCGATTCACCCTATCTTGCGCCCGCCCCATTCCGTGGAAAAACCAACCAGCCGGCGTATGTGAAGCATGTTGCAGAAGAAATCGCACGATTGAGACGGATCAGCGAAGAAGAATTGTCTGAGGCCACCACTAGTAATTTTATGCGTCTATTCAAAGTAAAATGATATATAGAATAGCAAGTAAGGCATTATTTATTCTAATGTTGGTTAGCAATATTTCCTTAGCCAATGGATTTATTGATGATTTCTTTATATCGATAACTCTTGGGGATGCTGGAGCAATCCAGCATTCTCTTGCCCGAGGTGTCGATGCCAATGTAATGGATGCCTATGGCAACACGGCTTTAATTATTGCCGCGCGCGAAGGGCAAAACACTATTTTGCGTACACTCCATAGGTACGGCGCGAAACTCAATACCAAAAACCAATTCGGCGAGTCAGCCCTCATGCTTGCGGCGCTCAATGGACACGCCAAAGTTGTCGACAACTTGCTCGGCTTGGGGGCGGATACAAGGGCAAACCATCAGGGCTGGACGCCGATGATGTATGCGGCATTTTCTGGCCACAGCGAGATTGTCGAATATCTGCTGCGGGCAGGTTCGGAAGTGAACGCGGCAACCAACAATGGCACAACCGCATTAATGTTGGCATCGAAAGGCGGGCACATCGAAGTGGTAAAAGTGCTGCTCAAATATCACGCCAATGCAGGTATCCAGAATGAAAACGGTGCAACAGCCTGGAGCTGGGCAATGGAGAGCGGTAATACCGATATCGCCAGTCTGTTGCATGGAAAGAGGTAATTTGAAAGCTAAAAAGCGACTCCTTAGAATACATCTCTACTTCGTATAATGTATATTATGTTAAATAAGTGATGCGCTGAACTGCTCAATTACATCACCCGCTCATGCTTCGCTCTCAACCCATTGCACGGCAAACCTAATCAGTTCCGTGGAATTTTTTAGCCCCAGTTTTTCCTTGAGATTGGCGCGGTGCGCCTCGACGGTTTTCACACTGCGTTTGAGCTCCGAGGCAATTTCGCTGGTTCTGAGGCCATTGCCGATGAGCCGCAGAACATCGAGCTCCTTGTCGCCTAGGTGAGACACTGGGGACACTGGGGTTTCGAATCGGTTGTCAATGATCCGCTGCAGTATCTTCGAGCGCATTTTATCGCTGACATAAATTTCGCCGCTCAATATATGCCTGATTGCAATCAAGACCTTTTCTGTGGCCTCCTGCTTCATGATGTAGCCTTTTGCGCCGGCCCTCAACGCCCTTTCAGCGTAGAGAGTTTCATCATGCATGGAAATCACCAAAATCTGAATTTCCGGAAAACGCGAACGCAGGATTTTGACTAGCTCAATACCGGAAATGCCCGGCAGCGACATATCTACAAGAGCGATGTCGGTATTGCAGCAATCGTTGTTTTTGGCGATGGCCTCCAGGGCCTGATCCGCATCTCCCACCTCGCAGCAGACTCGCATGTCGTCTTCGCGATCGATGAGTTGAGCGATCCCCCGCCGCACGATAGGATGGTCATCGACAATCAGTACGTTACTTTTCCTTCTGGGCTCAGTAGAACCCTGATGCCGGTCTGCTAGTGGCATTATTTTTTCCTTCGTGGCCACGATATGGATTTCTGTTCTTGTTTTTTTAGACTTTTTCTATTTTCGCACACTATCATGAGACCATGACATGTGAAAGCGCATTCCAATGACAGCTTCTCGTTATTTTCTGTGTTCGGAGAGGGAAGCGCCATTCATGGCAGCGAAATCGGCAATCTGACCGAGCAGCCTCGGCAGCATCCGGTTAGCGGCGATGACTCCTCCGTAAGGGTCGTCGGTAGGCGCGGCTTCGGTCGCATCGAATACTTGGGTTGCCAATACACGGTAGCTCGCCTGCTCTACCAGCTGGACGCGCAGCTTCATGTGCAAGCGACTGGGCGAGGGTGTAAATTCCTGTTGCAGCAAGGTGATTTCGGTATCCAGACGCACGTCGCCTTTGACCATGCCGTCAGCGGACGTTACCGCATTGAAGCCTGTTCGCAGCTCCAGCGCGCGCACCAGAAGTGGACCCAGCATCTTTGCTGGCGTTTCTGCCCAGCGATTATTGGCAAAATATTCGAGCCTATGGGGTTGACGTATAAAAGCCATGCGCACGGTATCGTAACCCGGTACAGCGCGCGGCGGGCTGACAGTCAGCGCGAGTGGAATGGGTTTGACCTGTACTGTGCGGTCAAATTGCGCTTCCAGCAGATAGGTGCGTACCGATTCTGCTTCAGTCGGGCGCAAGCTGGAGCAGCCTGCCAGCACTAGGGCGCACAGCGCTACGGCGATTTTGGCATCCAGTTTTTTTCTGCGGGTATGTTTCAATTCTCTTCCCTCCCCTTATTCGCCAGGCCCTGGCTCAGGCTGTGGCTTGCCAAACAGAAGTGCGTTAGGGTTGCGTTCCAGTTGATCGCTGACACGGCGCAGAGAAGCACTCAGCTCTCTCAGGTCGTCCACCAGCAACTGTATGCCCTGCAGCGTGCCGGGCACGGCAGCGGCAGTGCGGGAGGTCTCGTTGGCCAGTCGCTCGACCGCTTCGGCGCTACGCCCTGCCCGTTCAATCAGGCGGCCCAGTTCGGCGCTGGCACGGGCGCTATGTTCCAGCGTTTTGGCTGCATTGTTCACGCCAGCTTCGATAGCCGCAGAACGCGCCGCCAGCACGCGCGTTACCGTATCGATCTGTGCGAGGCTGTGCTTGAAAGCGCGGCGATTGTCTTCGTCCAGCACTGCATTAATGTTGTCGGAAACGCGGCTGACGTTCGCAATCAGGCTGGTCAGCGCTGTATCCATGCGCGCCATCAGCGAAGGCCCAGTGTGAATCTCCGGGAATTCCTCATCGCGCTTTGCTTTCAATAGCGGGGACTGCAGGCTGCCGCCGGCAAGTTCGACGTAGGCGATACCCGTCAGTCCCTGTGTGCGCAGTACTGCCACTGAATCCTCCTTGACCGGCGTGCCGCGCTCAATTTTGAGCAGCAACCGTACCCTCTCTGGATTGGCGGGATCCAGTGTAATGCTGCGGACATTGCCAACTTCAACGCCACGGTATTTGACTGGTGCATTCAAATTCAGCCCTGAAACCGATTCGTTCATGTAAGCGTAATAGGTGTCGTAAATTTTGTAGTATCTGCCACCGGTTCCGAGCCAGAGGAGAATGGCAATCAACGCTGCAACCAGCGTCAAGGTGAACAACCCGACGATAGTGAAATTTACTTTCGATTCCACGCTTGCTCCCAGGCCGCACGCCCACGCGGTCCGTAAAAATATTCACGCACCATGGGATGATCCGATTTGGATAGTTCTTCCATGGTGCCCTCCCCCAGCACGCGCCCATCGCCCAGAATCGCCACCCGGTCAGCCACGCCCCATAATAGATCGATGTCATGGGTGATCATCAGGATGGTCAGTCCGAGCAATTCTTTCAAGTGCCGCACCAATTCGTCGAGGCTGCTGGCACTCAACGGGTCGAGGCCGGCAGTGGGTTCGTCCAGGATCAGCAACTCCGGATCGAGCGCGATAGCACGCGCCAGAGCCGCCCGCTTGCGCATGCCGCCGGAAAGCTCGGCGGGATATTTGGCTCCGGCGCTTTCCGGCAGTCCCACCAGAGCAATCTTGATGGCTGCGATCTCGTCGATCAATGCACAGCTCAGATCGGTGTGCTCACGCAGCGGCATTCCGACATTTTCCGCCACAGTGAGCGCGCTGAACAGTGCGCCGCGCTCGAACATGACCCCCAGGCGGCGGCGCATGATCGTGGCCTGATCGCCGCCCATGCCCTGCACTTCGCATCCAAACACCTTGATCGAGCCGGATACAGGCTGCTGGAGCTGGATTATTTCGCGCAACAGAGTGGACTTTCCGCAGCCGCTGCTGCCAGCCAGTGCAAAAATTTCGCCGCGTTGAACGATGAGGTTCACGTCATCATGCACCACCGCATTGCCAAAGCGGGTGTGAAGGTGGCGGATCTCAATAATCGGTTCATTAAAATGAGCATCGCGAAGCGACGCCTCATCACTCTCCCCCTCTGGGGGAGAGGTAGGAGAGAGGGGACGGACAAGGCGAGAGGCGATGTCCATCATTTAGGGTGGCGCTTCTCGCCATGTCCGTTAGCTTCTATCATATTTTCAGCCAACTGAGGATCACGGAAAACAAGGCATCGAAAACAATCACCAGAAAAATCGCCTGTACCACGCTGACTGTGGTCTGGCGGCCCACACTGTCGGCGCTGCCGCTTACCCGGAAACCCTGAAAACAACCCACCAGTACAATAATTGCGGCAAAAACCGGGGCCTTGCCGAGGCCAACCAGAAAAGAGCTCATTTTGACGGCGTCATCGAAGCGATCGAGAAAATAGTCAAAACTGACATTGAGCTGGGTTTGGGCCACGATCATTCCACCCAGCACGCCCAGGATGTCCGCGTATACCGTGAGCAACGGCAATGCAATCAGCAGCGCCAGCATTTTGGGCAGCACCAGCAGTTCCATGGGAGAGACGCCGATGGTGTGCAGGGCGTCGATTTCCTCGGTGACTTTCATGGTGCCGATCTGCGCCGCGTAAGCCGATCCGGAGCGTCCGGCGACGACGATGGCGGTCAGCAGCGGCGCCATTTCGCGCAGGAGGGAAAGTCCCACCAGGTCGGCCACGAAGATATTGGCGCCGTAGCGTACCAGTTGTATCGAACCCTGGTAGGCGACGACCACCCCTATCAGGAAGGCGAGCAACCCGACGATGGGCAAGGCATTGAATCCCGCGATCTGCAGGTTGTACAGGATAGCTCGCCAACGGATGCGCGAGGGATTCGCCAAAGAGCGCAGCATGGCAACGGCGACTTCACCCAGAAAGGCAAGAAGTCCATTGAATTCATCCAGGTGGCGCCAAACATTGCGACCGAGCCGATTCAGAAAGCTGTGGCGTGGCAAGCCGGGAGCGCCCTCCCCGGATGCGTGCGTTTGGATCAGATGCAATAGTGCTTGATGCTCAGGGCACAACCCCCGGATTGTAACGCTAAGCCCCATGCGCTCAAGCTGCTGCAGGGTGCGGAAGATCAACCAGGCGCCCGCGCTATCCAGGGCGGTAACGGCTGCGCCGTCAAAAATCACGGCGCCGGATGCAGGCCAGGCAAGTTGCGCGATATGCCGCTCCAGCAGCGGGATGCCCTGCAATGTCCACACCCCGGAGCAGCGCATGATCGCGGCCTCGCGCGTTTTTTCGAGGTTTGCTTCAGCTTTCGGTACGAGAGTGGAGGCGCTCATGGAGAGACCTTACGAAACAACCAGGAGCCTGTCGGGCTTATGGGGATCAAAGCGAAAATTCGGCTGGGTGAGGACAGATTTTGCCGGTTTTGCAGGTCAATAGTCATTCTATTGACCAAAAAAGCGGCGAAATATGGACCGCCTAGACGGATTTGCAGCCGATTCATCATAAGCCCGACAGGCTCCTAGGTGGTTGTCAAACTTCACGGCGTTCCAGGATGGCTTGCGCCAGAGTGCCACTGTCCACGTGCTCAAGTTCGCCGCCAACCGGCAAGCCGCGCGCTATGCGACTGGCTTTTACGCCGCGCGGGCGCAGGATTTCGCCGATATAATGCGCTGTGGCCTCGCCCTCAACGGTGAAATTGGTCGCCAGGATCACCTCTTTCACCGCGCCGTCAGTGGCGCGTTGGATCAGCCGGTCAAGGTGAATCTCCTTCGGACCGATGCCGTCGAGCGGACTGAGCCGACCCATCAACACGAAATACAGACCATGGTAGCTCTGGGTCTGCTCCATCATCATCAGGTCAGCGGGCGTTTCCACAACACACAGCAGGGAGGCGTCGCGTCGCTCGGAGCGGCAGAGAGAGCAGACTTCCTCCTCGGTAAAACTGTTGCACAGCCGGCAATGGCGGATGGTGTCGAGGGCATGCGTCAGCGCACCAGCCAGTTTCAACGCGCCTTTCTGGTCGCGCTGCAACAGGTGGTAGGCCATGCGCTGGGCTGATTTGGGTCCGACTCCAGGCAAGCAACGCAGGGCTTCGATCAGATTTTCTAGGCTGGATGGGGATTTCATCGGTTATGCGTTATGAGTTATGGGTTATGGACTTCGCACCCATTACCGTTTGCCCATTTCCCTTCACCGTCCTCAGAATGGCAGCTTCATTCCCGGAGGCAGACCCAGGCCGGAGGTAAAGCCGCTCATTTTTTCCTGGGTGGTGGTTTCTATACGCCGCACCGCGTCATTCACCGCAGCAGCCAGCAGGTCTTCCAGCATTTCCTTGTCCTCGCCCATCAGGCTGTCGTCGATGCTCACCCGCTTCACGTCGTGGCGGCAGGTCATCACCACCTTGACCATGCCGGCTCCAGCTTGGCCTTCGACTTCGACCGTGGCCAGCTTTTCCTGCATTTTCTGCATGTTTTCCTGCATTTGCTGGGCCTGTTTCATGAGATTGCCCAATCCGCCTTTCAACATCGTACTCTCCTGTCACTATAGGGGTTTAATCGAGGATTCAATGACTTTTGCGCCAAAATTTTCAACCAGCTTGCGCACGAACGGATCCTGCTCGATCGCCTCCACTGCCAGAGACTGTTTTTCCTGATTCTCACGATTTTCGATCTGGGCCGGGGTGTCCCCGGTTACGCTGCCCTCGGTCAGGCTGAGCCTGACCGGTTCGGCAAAGTGCTCGGTCACGGCCGCCTTCAGTTTGTCCTGGTAAGGCTTCTCCATCAGGTGGCGATGCTCCTGTGGCACGCACAACTCCAGCAGGCCGTTGTCAAAGGATTTCAGCTCGCAGTGCTGGGCCAGCATCTTGGCCATGCCGCCCAGTTTGAGCTGGTTGACCAGGCTGTGCCAGTCGCCGGAAAAAGAGGGGCTTTTTTCCAGGAGGGTGTTTGTCTGGGCAGCGGGAGTTGGCGTTTCAGTCGGTCGCTCCTCTTCGCATACAACGGGCCTGGCAGGAGAAACCGGACGTGGAGTCTCGCGGCGAGCCGGGGGCTGGGGCGCTCCCTCCAGCGTAAAAGCCAGCATCCGCAACAAAGTCATGCTGAAGCCGGCGAATTCGTCCGGCGCCAGATGCAAGTCGCGTCGGCCATGCAGAGCGATCTGGTAACACAACTGCACCTCGTCGGCGCCGAAAAGCTGCGCCAATTCGAGCAGTTTCTCCCGTTCCGGCAACTCCTCGCCGAGCGCCTCCGGGATGGTCTGCGCCAGGGCAACCTTGTGCAGCAGCGCGCCCAAGTCCTGCAAGGCCGCCTCGAACGACAGGCTGCGTTCTTCCATTCGTTCGGTCGCGGCAATCAGAGCCGGTCCGTCCTTGGCCGCCAAGGCGCCGAGGATTTCAAGCAGGTAGGTCTGGTCGATCGAACCCAGCATGTCGCGTACCTGAGTCTCCCCCACCTCGCCACCACTGTAGGCGATGGCCTGATCGAGAAGAGACAGTGCGTCGCGCATGCTGCCTTGGGCGGCACGTGCCAGAAGTTGCAATGCAGCCAGCTCGAAAGGGATGTTTTCCTGCGCCATGACGCTTTGCAGATGGCCGAC
>JAUYEK010000101.1 GCA_030691435.1 Sulfuricella sp.
AAGAACTACCTCTCCGAGTTTGAGTTGGCGCAAATGCAACGGATTGTTTCGGCCTATCTCGACATGGCGGAACTCCATGCTATGCGTCGAATTCCCATGACCATGGCGGATTGGGAAGAACGCTTGAGCGGGTTTCTGAAACTCTGGGACAGGGAAATTCTTCAGGATGCGGGCAAGGTCACAGCAGAGCTTGCCAAGGCCCATGCCGAAAGCGAGTTCGAGAAATACCGCATCGTGCAGGATCGGCTATTTGAGAGTGATTTCGACAGGGTGATCAAGCAGATCGAGGCTGAGCGTAAACCGGGAGGCCCAGATGAATAACGCGTTCGGCATCCCCACGCCGGGTAATCAAGACTGCCGTGCAGATTATCGACTTCGTAGACACAGGCCACCCCGCACTACGGCGAATGTGGGATAAACGTCAGCGTGGATACCGAGCAATGGGATACAGAATCAAAGAATGATCTGCAACCAATGGAATCACCCGACTCAACCCACCTTGTTTGATGTAATGCCCGTCCAGAAATCGTGGTCCTTGCGGAGGAACTCATCGTACGGGATGTAATGGGAGCCATCGCAAGAGAAAGTAAGGCCGACGAGGCCGTTAAAAATGTTCAGCGTGCCGGAGCGCAGGTAGAACATCTCGTCCATGAGACGTAGCGTACGAAAGGCATCCAGCACGCCGCGGACTTGCTCCGGGGGCACCAGCGCTCCCGTCGGATAGGGGGTGCGGGGGTAGGCAAGACAGATGTCCGGATCGATCAGGGCTTCGATATCCAGCAGACGATAACGGTAGGGGTCCTCCATCACCCAGACGACGGCGCGGCTGCTGGAGAAGTGCAGCATCACGTGAAACACGCCGTGATAGAGCATGAGTTCGGCCACCACGCCCAGCACCGTGTCGACATGCTGGTCCATCTCGCTGTCCGATCTGGTCTGGTGGAATACCGTGCCGCGAATGGAGGGATCGCCCTTGATCTGGCGCCAGTATCTCGGCTCTTCATAGAGTTCGCGCGTCAGCGGCAGGTCGCGCAGGCCGAAATAGGCGCCGATGAAACCCAACGCTTCGCCTGTAGCATTGCGCACAATCTGGGTGGCAGTCAGGGATGGGCGCTGCTCGCGCAGGCTGATGTAGGCGTCCGAAAGGAAAAAATCGGTGCTGGTCGTGATTTCGCGCAGGTAGGGCCGCTTGGCCCGATCCCGGCCAAAGCCCTCCAGCAGCCCTTCGTGACTCACATTATCGCTGATCTGGATCGCGTTGGCGTCCAGCGCATACAGATGCTTGCAGTAAGGCAGTGCTTTCAGCGCCTCGCGCAGCAACGCATCCAATTTTGCCCGATCGCCCCATACCGGAACGCATTCTGCCGCCAGCCGTCGCAAGGGATCCTGCAACAGGCTCACCAGCGATTCACGCTGGTGCGCGATGCTTTCTTGCAATGTTTCCTTCGGGGGCTTCATGTCCAGGCTATCAACAGTTTGGTTTCTTCGAGTCATTCGGTTGCTGCGCGCATTTAGCGGTATTCTATGTGATTCTGCTAGACTTGATCAGTGAAATTTCATTAACATTCACTACCGCCACAGGGCACACTACATGGAACCGGTCATGACCACCCCCCAAAAAATTCGCAGCATGGCACTGTTCTGCGATTTCGAGAATATCGCTTTGGGCGTGCGCGATGCCAAGTACGAAAAGTTCGATATCAGCAAGGTGCTGGAACGCCTGCTGCTCAAGGGCAGCATCGTGGTGAAAAAAGCCTATTGCGACTGGGAGCGCTACA
>JAUYEK010000131.1 GCA_030691435.1 Sulfuricella sp.
CGTCGTAGTAGCTGTTGATGTGGCCGCCGTGGCGGATGTCGCCTTCGAGGCCGTGGATGGCGAGGTTCATGCGCGCCAGGCGTCCGGTGTCGTCGGTCTTTTCCACGCCACAGATAAATAACTCGTCGGCAGCGTTGCGGCTGACTTGCGTACCCTCTCCCCCAACCCCTCTCCCGCCTGCGGGCGAGGGGAGTTTGCGCTGGTGCTCGGACACGAAGCGCGCGCTCTGCACGAACATGCCGCCGGAGCCGCAGGCGGGGTCGAGAATGCGCCCGTGAAAGGGTTCGATCACTTCGACCAGCAGGCGCACGATGGAACTGGGCGTATAGAACTCGCCGCCCTTTTGCCCTTCGGTGCGGGCGAATTCGCCAAGGAAGTATTCGTAGATGCGGCCGAAGGCGTCGTAGTCGAGGCTGACGGGAATCTCGGAGACCTTCTTCAGCAGCTCCTTGAGCAAGGTGCTAGTGAAAATCTGATAGGTGCGCGGCAGCACGCCCGCCAGTTGCGGGTTGTGCTTTTCGATTTCCGCCATCGCGTCGTTGATCGCCAGGCCGACGTTCGCGCCTTCCGGCAGGTTCAGCAGGTGCTCGAAGCGGGCCGCTTGCGGCAGGAAGATCACGCCTTCGGCATGGTAGGCGGCGGGGTCGTCAGCGCGGTTGGATGCGCGGCGACCCTCTCCCCCGGCCCCTCTCCCGCTTGCGGGCGAGGGGAGCAAGGCGGCGCGGCGCTGGGCGAAACGGGTTTCGGCAAAAAGCAGGAAAATCAGGCCGAGCACCGGGGCGGAATACTGCGCCGCAGTCAACCCGGAATTGGCGCGGAACTGGTCGGCCGTATTCCACAGGCGCCTTTCAAGAGTATCGGTGGCGGTATCCCGTTCGGATGGCGCGATCCAGTGCATTCGTGTTCCCTGTCAGCATGTTTTAGTTGTCGGCGAATGCTAACACGAAGGGGAAACGAGACATAATCTGCCGTTTGGTATAAATCGCGTCCAATATATATGTGCCAAAGCCGCTCACGAACGTCGGCTGGCACATATCAGACCTGGTAACCACTTTTTGGCTGTCTTCTGTAGCGAATTCCAGACACCCAAAAAATAAGGGCGGCCGCAGCCGCCCTTATTTTCTGTAGTAGGTCGGGCTTCAGCCCGACATGTCGGGTTAAAACCCGACCTACTTCGCCATCCCGATCATGTGCTCCACCGCCGCCTTCACTTCAGCGTCGGACAGGGCAGGGTTGCCGCCTTTGGCAGGCATCACGCCGGCCTTGCCGGTGTAGCCGGCGATGGCGCGCTTGAACAGCGTGTCCTTGCCCTGCGCAATGCGCGAGCCCCAGGCGCCCTTGTCGCCAGTCTTCGGTGCGCCCGCGGCGCCGGTGGCGTGGCAAGCCTGGCAGAGGCCTTCGTAGACTTTCTTGCCGTCCACTACGCCGCCAGCGTCAGGCTTGGCTTCGCCGATGGCGACTTGGCCCACCGGTTTCAGGCGTTCGGCAATTTCTTCCGCCGCCGCTTTGGTATCTTCAACGTCAACGTGGGTGGCCTGGATGCCCATGACCAGTTTGAACAGCAGGAAAACAACGATCAGCACGGGGATCAACGCGCCGACCAGGGCGAGCAGGAATTGCGTAACCGTGGTTTTTTCCATTTCGTGGCCACTCATGGGGAAATCCTTGTCTTGTGTAATGTCGAAAACCGGCAATTATAACGGTAATTCAGTCAACTGCAAAAGCCCGGCATGGACGTTGCCGGAAAAAACCGCTATGATTTGCGCCTGATTTTCTCAATGCGCCCGTAGCTCAGCTGGATAGAGTATTGGTTTCCGAAACCAAGGGTCACAGGTTCGAATCCTGTCGGGCGCACCAGATTCAAGAAGGGCTTACAGCGATGTAAGCCCTTCTTCATTTGGTGGCCTGATTTTTTGGGGAGTGCGCGATACTCGCCCGTCAGAGGGTGAGGAGGAGCGAAAAGGTTATCCCTACCGGCGCAGCACCGGTTGTTTCAGGTCGCCAGACAAGGTCAGGTGTGCGCGAACCGTGGACGATTTCAATTTCATTTCTACGCTGGTTTTTCCTGCCAGTTTCTTGTCCGGCATGATGTCGGCCTCGCCGCTGGCGGTGAGCAGGCCTGCTGCGAGCTTCATCTGCCGGTATTGATAGCGCTTGCCATCCAGCGTCATGTTTCCCGAGAGGCTCGCGAACAGGGTTTTTCCGCCGGTGGTTTCTGTGGCTCGCGGCTGGATCGCGCGCGCCAGGTCGATGTTGCCGATGGAGCCGTCGCGGACGTTAAAGCTGGCCTTGATTCTGGGGTTGTCGAAGAGGGTACCCAGGTCTTTGGACTGCATCGAATAAACGGTTTTTGCATCGAGCTTGCCGCTCAGCTCTATGTCATTCGTCAGTGCCGGCATCGCTCCGGCCAGCAAGACGTTTTCAATGTCGAAATCCCCTTCCGCGCTCCACAAATCGCCCCATTTGATGGCCGCGCTGCCTTTTGCCTTGCCGCTGTAGAGTCTGCCCTCGATCTCGCTGATCCGTAAGCCCCCCGAGGTTGCCATGGCCTTGGCGCGCAGCTCGGTAAAGGTCAGGTTCGGCCAGAGCGGGGGCTGCCAGTCATTGGCGGCAATATCGACTTCGAACCCGTCGTTTTTCGGGGTGATGGCCACTTCGATTTTCTTGTCCGTGGTTCTGATGGTTGCCCGTTCGAATTTGCCCGTCGCCGCCAGTGCGACATCCGCCTCCAATGGGGGTAGCGGTATGCCTTTCACCTCGATGGTTACGGTTTTGATGGCGATCCGGCGAACCCGGGTTTTTTCGGCGCTGTTGCTTGGCCCAACCCAGGCTATCATCCTGGTCACGGCGTCCTGATCGATCGTGAGCGACTCCACCTCGATGGCTTTGATCGTTTTGGTTTCGCCGAAAAAAGCCGCCAGTTCGGGCATGACCCGAACCGTGGGGATTTTGATGTCGCGCAATTTGCCGATGGTGACGCCTTCAAGTCGCAGATGGGGCGCAGGCCACAAGGAGGCGCGCATGGAATGGATGGATACGGGTTCGCGCATCCTTTCCGAGGCCAGTTTTTCTATGGGGGGGATGAACAGGTTCAGGCTCATTACCTGCAGCAACGCGAGAGGCAATAAAATCAGCGCTGCCAGAGAAATCAGGACAGGTTTTCCCCACTTGACGGGGCGCTTGAACTTTTTGGGTTTGGCCAGTTCCTTTTGCCGGGCCTTTTCGGCTTCCTCGGCGCGGGCATCCGCCAGCGCTCTGGCTCTAGCTTCGATTTCTGCCCGTTCCCGCTCTTCCTGCTCCGCATCTTCCCGCGCCTTCCGCTCTGCCTCTGCGCGGGCTTTTGCCCGCGCTTCTTCCTGTGCGCGGGTTTTTTCTTCGGTTTCCCGGCGTGCCCGTTCTTCAGCTTCGGCTATTGCCCTGGCTGCCGCTTCCTCGCGAGCCTTGCACTCAGCTTCCTTCCGCGCCTTGGCTTCGGCCTCGGCTTGTGTCCGGGCTTCTTCTTCGGCTCGTGCTTTTCCCTCCGCTTCCAGACGCGCCCGGTTTTCTGCCTCTGCTTCGAGGCGCCTCCGTTCTTCGGCTTCCGCCTTTGCCTTGGCCTCGGTTTCTTCGCGTGCTCTGTTGCGTTCGGCTTCTTCCCGGGCGCGGGCTTCCATCCTGATCTGTTTATTCACCTCGGCCCGCGCTTTTGCCGCCGCTTCTTCCTGCGCCTTGCGCTCTGCGACCGCCCTGATGTCGGCTTCTTTGGCGGTCCTCTCCCGGGCCTCCCGGCGTACCCGTTCCTCGGCTTCCGCCCTTTCCCGGAGTGCCTGGTTCTCGGCTTCCCTGCGAGCTTGAATCGCAGCTTCTTCCAGTGCCATGGCTTCGGCTATTTTTCGCTGCACTGCTTCCTGCCGTGAACGCTCTTCAGCTTCGGCGGCTTCACGCGCCTCGATTTTCCGGCGCATCGTCTCCTCTTCTGCCATCGCCGCCGCTTTTTCGTGGGCTTTTTGCCTCGCTTCCTGCGGGTTTGCCGCGGCTTCCTTCATGAGCTTCTTGCGGGCTTCGGTTTCGGCCAGTACCTTGAAAAAGGTTTCGTCGACGGTTTCTGACACAACCATGGAGGCAGAGGTATCGGGGGTGATCGAAAATCCGGTAATGGGTTCTCTTGCAACCGCCTTGAGGTAGCCGTCTTTAGCCAGATCGGCCAGGGTCTGGGGTAGCGTGGAGGTGGGCGGCTCCCCGGTTTTTTCCAGAATTTCTTCGACCGTTGCCTTGCCATCCACCAGGCTGAGTGCTCGCGCAAGCTTGGCGGGCAAGCGTTTGCCTTTTTGGGTGATGGCCTGCACACCCTTGGCTGTTTTGCTGTATACCGCGGTCAAGTCCATATTTCAGTTCGTCAATCGGCAAGCTTGCATCGAACAGCGCCCAACTACGCGCTCCGGCATTTCGGGAGGGCAGATTTTTAAGTCTATTCTGGATTTGTGGCGGGATAACAATTCTAATTGATTTATTATGCCACTGAATTAACAAAACTTAATTTTGATTATAGGGTGTCGGCACGTTCCATGTCTTTTTCCGGAATGCCTCTGCCAGCGGGATATTTCGGATGGCGAGGCAAGCTGGAGATTACTTGTAGGAGCGGGCTTGCCCGCGAACAGTCCGGGAAGGATCGGATAACGGGTTAATCGCGGGCAAGCCCGCTCCTACAAAAAGCCGTCAGCGAGATCGCCCCGTTTTTATGAAATATCCGGGTTAATATTCCGCAATGTGGTTACGGGATGGGCACAGCTTACGGGTTTATCCAGTACAATTCTCCATTTTCGGATCGGTTGCAGGCAAAACCGCCGTCTCAAAATTTTGGGTAATCATTGATGCTGGAAGGGAAAGACCTCGCCTGTGTACGAGGCGAGCGCACGTTGTTCAGCCACCTTAACTTCACGCTCAACGAAGGTGAGTTGCTGCTGGTGCAAGGCGCCAACGGCAGCGGCAAA
>JAUYEK010000143.1 GCA_030691435.1 Sulfuricella sp.
GGATAAAAGCTGGAAGCGTTGTTGATCAGCACATCGAGCCGGCCGAAGCGTTTCACGGTTGCGGCGACCAGATCCGGTAGCCGTTCCACGTCATGCAGATCAGCCTGCGCCAGTGCCGCGGAATCCGGGCGCTTGCGGTTCAGTTCGTCGCGTAGCGCCTCAGCCTCCGCCGCCGAGGAACGATAGTGGATCATCAGGTTCGCCCCCTCCCCGTGCAACCGGCGGCAGATCGCCGCGCCGACCCGCTTCGCGCCGCCGGTAATCAATACGACTTTGCCTTGCATGTTTTCTCCGATTACACTGGGTGCCTGAATCTATCACACTTGCCATGTCCCCACTACCCGCACCCGACCCGGCCGCGCTGGAATACAGCGAAAAAACTTCCGCCCTGATCAGCGGTGAGATTGAATCCGCCGGCGGCTGGATTCCCTTCAGCCGCTTCATGGAGCTGGCCCTGTATGCACCCGGCCTCGGTTACTACAGCGCCGGCATGCACAAATTCGGCGCCGCAGGCGATTTTGTCACCGCCCCGGAAATCTCCGCCCTGTTTGGCCAGACCCTGGCGCAGCAAGCGGCTCAGGTGCTCCGGCTCACGGCTGGAAACATTCTGGAAATCGGCCCCGGCTCCGGTCGCCTGGCTTTCGACCTGCTCTCGGAACTGGAGCGGTCGGGGCAGCTACCGGAGCACTATTTCCTTCTTGAAGTAAGCGCTGACCTGCGCCAGCGCCAGCAACATCTCCTGGCGCGGTTCGCACCGCGAGTCGAGTGGCTGGACAGACTGCCCGCTTCCTTCTCCGGACTGATTATCGGCAACGAGGTGCTCGATGCGATGCCGGTACACCTCGTCACCTGGAGAGAGGAAAGCGCCTTCGAACGCGGCGTGAGCCTGGAGGACGGCCAGTTCTCCTGGAGCGAGCGCAAACTGACCTCGGGAGAGCTATTCGACATCGCCGCCAGCCTAAATGTTCTTCCCGGCACGATCAGCGAAATCGGCCTTGCCGCGCGCGGTTTCATCGCCACTCTCGCCGGGCTGCTGGACAAAGGGGCGATCCTGATGCTGGATTACGGTTTCGGACAAAACGAGTACTACCATCCCCAGCGCAGCTCGGGCACCCTGATGTGCCACTATCGCCACCACGCCCACGACGACCCGTTTTATCTGCCGGGCCAGCAGGACATTACCTCCCATGTGGATTTCAGCGCCATCGCCGAGGCCGGCGTCAGGCACGGCCTGAAGTTGCTGGGCTATACCAGCCAGGCGCATTTCTTGATCAACAGCGGCATCACCGACCTGCTGGCACGCGCTTCACCCGAGCAAGCGAGCGCTTACCTGCCGCTCGCCGCCCAGGCGCAGAAGCTGCTCAACCCGGCGGAAATGGGCGAACTGTTTAAGGTGATTGCCCTGGGCAAGGGCTTGGACACCCCTCTGATCGGCTTTGCACGCGGCGACAAATCTCATATGCTGTAATCATCCTATAAACCAATGGATTTCCATGTAGGAGCGGCCTTGGCCGCGATAGCCGCCAATCGCGGCCAAGGCC
>JAUYEK010000144.1 GCA_030691435.1 Sulfuricella sp.
CCGTAATGGCGCAGCCCCTGTTACGGCGTCTGCGGGAACGCTATCCCGATGCCGTGATCGACGCCTTCGCTCCGGCCTGGGTGGCCCCGGTGCTGGAGCGCATGGCGGAAATCCGGCGCGTCGTCATCAATCCGCTGGCCCATGGCGAGTTCGGCCTCAAGCTGCGCTGGAAGCTGGGGCGCGCGTTGCGGCAGGATCGCTACGACCACGCCGTCATCCTGCCCAATTCGCTCAAGTCGGCGCTGATCCCCTTCTTCGCGGGCATACCGCTGCGCACCGGCTTCAAAGGCGAGATGCGCTTTGGCCTGGTCAATGACATGCGGCATCTGGACAAACAGGCACTACCCCTGATGGTGGAACGCTTCGCTGCCCTGGCCGAATCTCCCGACACCCCGCTGTGCCGACCGGTAGAGAATCCGCGCCTGACGGCGGATAAAGACCGGGTACAAATCACCCTCAACAAACTCGGTCTCGCTCCGAAAAAGCCAGTTATCGCGTTCTGCGTCGGCGCCGAATACGGCCCGGCCAAGCGCTGGCCGGCGCCGCATTTCGCCGAACTGGCGCGGATGCTGTCCAGCACTGGGCCGGGCCATGAAATCTGGCTGCTGGGCTCGCACAAGGATATAGAAATCGGCGCCGAAATCGAGCAGATATATTCCAGGCTACTTTCCTTTGCCCCCTCCCCCCTCGTGGGGGAGGGTTGGGGAGAGGGGGGAAGATCAGAGCTCCGCAACCTGTGCGGCCAAACCGACATGGCCGAGGCCATCGACCTGCTTGCCGCCGCGAATCTCGCCGTCGTCAACGACTCCGGCCTGATGCACATTGCCGCTGCGCTCGACAAGCCGGTGATCGCGCTGTTCGGCTCGTCCAGCCCCGGCTTCACCCCGCCGCTGTCGGATCAAGCCCGGATCGTCAGCCTCAACCTGCCCTGCAGCCCCTGCTTCAAGCGGGTATGCCCGCTCGGGCACTTCGACTGCATGATGAAGCTCGCTCCGCAACGGGTATTCGAGGAAATCGCGGCAATGCTCCCCCACAGCGGCGCTTAATTGACAAGCGGCGCAAGGTATATATGCATATCAACCTGGAAATTCAATGACAACAGGGCAGTCAAAGGGGTTTGAATTCATCGAAAGCCTGGCGAAGGAACTCTCTTCCAAAAGCCTGGTTTTCCCGACTTCGCTGAATGTCACGATGCGCATCCGTTCCGCGCTGAACGCCCCCAATTCCTCGATTGAAAAGGTGGCCCACATCGTCGGGGCGGAACCGGTGCTTTCCGCCCATCTGCTGCGGCTGGCCAACTCTGCAGCAATGAATCTGAGTGGCAAACCGGTCACCGACCTGCACTCGGCAATTCCGCGGTTGGGCTATGCACTGGTGCGGAACGTCGCCATCTCAGTAGGAATGCGCCAGCTTTCCCAGTCCACCCCCCAGGGTGGCATGCAGCCACGCGTGGAGAAACTGTGGAATCACAGCATCCTGGTTGCCGCTCTCTCCTACGTGCTGGCGAAAAAGCTGACCCGGCTGAATCCGGACGAGGCGATGCTGGCGGGACTACTGCACGATATCGGTGCGTTTTATATCCTGACCAGGGCGAAGAACTACCCCGACCTCTTCACCGATGAAGCAGCGCTGGAGGATATCGTCTACCAATGGCACACTGAAATCGGCCAGGCTATTCTGCAGAGTTGGGAAATACCGGAAGAAATCGCTGCCACAGCCAGAGACCATGAACTGTTTGATCGCGTCCACTATGGCCCCGCCGACTTGACCGATCTGGTCATGGTGGCGAATGTCCTTGCCAACCAAAGCACACCGGGCGCACCGGACGCCATGGACTGGCAATCGGCCCCGTCGGCTTTCGCCAGACTAGAGTTGGATGCGGATACCTGCGCCACGGTGATGCGGGAATCCGAAGAGGAAATGAAACAGGTCGCCCTGGCGCTGGGCTGATTCCTGTCTGATCTACAGGGTCTTGGAAAAACGCGGTTTTTCTGCCGATTGCTGCTTGAGGTAGGCGTCGAAAGGCATCGCGATGTTGCGCAGGAAAAAGCGTCCGGGTTGGGTTACCGTGACCTTTTCCGGCGACAGTGCAACCAGTCCGTCCGCTTCCATCTCCTTCAGCTCCGCCAGGGCATCGGCGAAATAGCTGTCGAAATCGATCCCCCAGGCACGCCCGAACGATGCCTTGTCGAGCTCCAGATCGCACATTATGCGGGTGATGGCATCGCGCCGCAGCTTGTCCTCATTCGTCACGCGCAGGCCGCGCTCCGTCGGCAGCCGCCCCTCACCCACCAGCCGGTAGTAGTCGGACAGCTTTTTCACGTTCTGCACGAACACATCCTCGGTCTGACTGATGGAGGAAGCGCCGAAAGCATAAATATCGCAGTTCTTGTGGGTGGTGTAGCCCTGAAAGTTGCGGTACAGGGTCTTGCTTTGCTGTGCCCTGACGATTTCATCGTCGGGTTTAGCGAAATGGTCCATGCCGATGTAGACGTAGCCTGCCGCGCCGAGCTTGTCCAATATCAACTGCTGTAGCGCGAGGCGGGTTTGCAGGCTGGGCAGATCAGATTCGACGATCAGCTTCTGGTGCTTCTTCATCCATGGCACGTGGGCGTAATTGAACACCGCCAGCCGGTCCGGCCCCATGTCGATAATCCTGTCCAGCGTTTCGCGATAGGTTTCCACAGTCTGGTGCGGCAGGCCCACCATCAGGTCCATGTTGACGCTGTCGAAACCTTCCTCGCGCATCCAGCCGTACACTTGGCGGATCAGGCTTTCCGGCTGTACCCGGTTGACCGCCCGCTGCACGGTATCGTCGAGGTCCTGAACGCCCAGGCTGATGCGGTTGAAACCCGATTCTTTCAGGGCTTTGACATGCTCGCGGGAAAGCTCGCGCGGATCGACCTCGCAGCCTTTTTCCGCATCGGCGGCGATGGTAAAGCGGCTGGCGATATGGGCAAACAGGCGGCGGATGTCGTCAGGATGCAGATAGGTCGGCGTGCCGCCGCCCCAGTGCAACTGGCGCGCAACCCGGCCGGGATTGGTCAGCGCCGCGACCCGGTCGATTTCCTGGAACAGGGTGTCCAGGTATTCGGTAGCGCGGCCATATTTCTTCGTCGCCACCATGTTGCAGCCGCAGTAGTAGCACAGCGTGTCGCAGAACGGGATGTGGACATACAGCGACAGGTCGCGCCCCTTGTCCTGGGTCTGTTTGATTTCCTCCAGCCACTCCTTCTCGCCGAAGGCCTCGGTGAAATAGGGTGCGGTCGGATAAGAAGTGTAACGAGGCCCGGCCTTGCTGTATTTTTCCAGTAGAGATGCGGCGAGTTGCATGGTGACGTGCTTTTCAGAATAGGTGAGGCAAAGATTATACTCTGGCTTGGTGGCAGGTGGAAAAATCGGTCGAAAACCCGCATAATCAAGCCAAACAACATCAATCACGGAGCTCCGCCATGAATCTGCCCAAGGAAATTTTCAAAGCTTACGACATCCGCGGCGTCGTCGGCAAAACGCTGACCCCGGAAATCGTCGAAGCCATCGGCCACGCCATCGGTTCGGAAGCCGTAGCGCGCAAGCAGACCGCCATCGTCGTCGGTCGCGACGGTCGCCTCTCCGGGCCGGATTTGGCCGCAGCGCTGGCGCGCGGCATCCAGAAAGCCGGCATCGACGTGATCGACCTCGGCATGGTCGCCACTCCGATGACCTACTTCGCCGCCTACCAGCTGCAAACCAACTCGGCGGTAATGGTCACCGGCAGCCACAACCCGCCCGACTATAACGGCCTGAAAATGGTGCTGGGCGGCGACACCCTGTCCGGCGATACGATCCAGGCGCTGCGGATTCGGCTGGAACAGGGCGACCTGATCAACGGCAGCGGCAACTACAGCACCCACGACATCGCCGACGAATATCTCAACCGCATCACCTCCGACGTCAAGGTGGCGAGAAAGATGAAGATCATCGTCGACTGCGGCAATGGCGTACCCGGCGCATTCGCGCCCAAACTCTATCGCGACATGGGCTGCGAAGTGGAAGAAATGTTCTGCGAAGTGGACGGCAATTTCCCCAACCACCACCCCGACCCCTCGGTGCCCGAGAACCTGCGCGACCTGATCGCCCGCCTCAAGACCAGCGATGCCGAAATCGGCTTTGCCTTCGACGGCGACGGCGATCGACTGGGCGTTGTCACCAAGGATGGCCGGATCATCTTCCCCGACCGCCAGCTGATGCTGTTCGCGCAGGACGTGCTGTCACGCAATCCCGGCGCGGAAATCATCTTCGACGTCAAATCCACCCGCAACCTGTTTTCCTGGATCCGCGAACGCGGCGGCAAGCCGCTGCTGTGGAAAACCGGCCACTCCTTCATCAAGGCCAAGATGAAGGAAACCGGCGCCCTGCTGGCCGGCGAGATGAGCGGCCACATCTTCTTCAAGGAACGCTGGTACGGCTTCGACGACGGCCTCTACGCCGGCGCGCGGATGCTCGAATTCCTTTCGCAACAGGCCGACATCAACGCCACCCTGCATGGCCTGCCGGACACCGTCAACACGCCGGAACTCCAGATCAAGATGGAGGAAGGCGCGCACTATGCCCTGATCGACAGGCTGCAAAAAACCGCCAAATTCCCCAACGCCCAGGAAGTCATCACCCTCGACGGCCTGCGCGTGGAATACACCGACGGCTTCGGCCTGATGCGTCCGTCCAACACCACGCCGGTGATCGTGCTGCGCTTCGAGGCGGACAACGAAGCGGCGCTGAAGCGGATACAGGAAGAATTTCGGGCGGTGTTGCTGGCGGCGGCGCCAGATTTGACGTTGCCGTTTTAGCAAGCGTAGCGCGTAGGATGGGTGGAGCGAAGCGATACCCATCCACATTAATCCCGATAAAATACCCGCATGTACTCATTCATCCGCTCCCTATTTTTCAGTCTCGACGCTGAAACCGCCCACGGCCTCGGCATGCGTGCCATCAGGGACGCCCACCGGCTGGGTCTGTTGTGCCTGCTCGCACCGCGCATCAAAACAACACCCCACACCGTGATGGGATTGACCTTCCCCAATCCGGTGGGCCTGGCAGCCGGGCTGGATAAGGATGGCGACTATATCGATGCGCTCGGCGCGCTGGGTTTCGGCTTCATCGAAATCGGCACGGTCACGCCCCGCCCCCAGCCCGGCAACCCCAAACCGCGCCTGTTCCGGCTGCCGAAGGCGGAGGCGATCATCAACCGCATGGGCTTCAACAACAAGGGGGTCGACTATCTGGTCGATAGCGTCAAACGCAGCCGCTACCAGGGCATCCTCGGCATCAACATCGGCAAGAATTTCGACACGCCGATCGAAAAGGCGGTTGACGATTACCTGATCTGTTTGCGCAAGGTCTACCCCTACGCCAGCTACGTCACCGTCAACATTTCCTCGCCCAACACCAAGAACCTGCGCCAGTTGCAGCAGTCGGACGAGCTGGAAAACCTGCTTGCCGCACTCAAGGCCGAACAGAAGGCGCTCGCCGAGCAACACGGCAAGGTCGTGCCGCTGGCGCTCAAAATCGCACCCGACCTCGACACCGGGCAGATCATCACGATTGCCGACCTGCTGCTCAAATACCAGATCGACGGCGTGATTGCCACCAACACCACCATCAGTCGCGAGGGCGTGGAAGGCCTGCCGCACGCCGAGGAAACCGGCGGTCTCTCCGGTGCGCCGGTGCGCAATAAATCCAACGCGGTAATCAAGCAACTCTCCATTGCACTACAGGGAAAAATCCCGATTATCGGGGTTGGCGGCATCATGAGCGGGCTCGATGCCGCAGAAAAGATTCAGGTTGGCGCCAGCCTGGTACAGTTCTACTCCGGCCTGATTTACCGCGGCCCGAAACTGGTGGCGGAAGCCGTGCGCGAGATCGAAAGCGCTGAATGCATGTCCTGCAAGCGGATGTAATTCAAATTCTCGATGAAAACGCGAATAATTATGGCATCCCGTAGGAGCGGCCTTGGCCGCGATAATCACCGTATCGCGGCCAAGGCC
>JAUYEK010000145.1 GCA_030691435.1 Sulfuricella sp.
GCGGTCGGGTATGTGTTGCCCCATGCCCGGGCGGAAACCGGCTTTTAACGTTTGCCAGGTGAATTCCTGTGCTTCCTTTACCGCTTCCGGAATATCCAACCCCTGGGCGATCGAGGCGGCGATCGCCGAGGCCAGGGTGCAGCCCGAACCGTGGTAGCTGCCCGGCAGGCGCGGCCAGCTGTCGCTGCGCAACACGCCGCTTTCGCCATAGAGCGTATTCACCACCTGGGGGGTGTTTTCATGGGTGCCGGTGATCAGCACGAATTCGCAGCCCATCTCGATAATGCGCCGGGCGCATTCGGCGAGATCCGGCTCGGCATCGCCCTCGTCGTCATCGAGCTGCGCGATACGCCGTGCTTCCAGGCTGTTGGGCGTGAGCAGGGTAGTCTGGGGGATGAGCATTTCCAGCAAGGCGGCGAGGATGTCGTCGCCGGCCAGCTCGTCCCCCCGCCCGGAGGCGATCACCGGATCCAGTATCAGCGGGATGTCCGGGTAATCCGCGACCACCTCGGCGATGGCGGCAACATTTTCCATGCTGCCGATCAGGCCGACCTTGAAAACCGCCACGGGCATGTCTTCCAGTACGCAGCGCGCCTGGTCGGCAACCCATTCGGCCTCCATGGCCATTACGTCCTCCACGCCCAGAGTGTCTTGCACCGTGATGGCGGTGACCACCGACAGGGGGTGGCATCCCATGCTGGATAAAGTCAGGATGTCGGCCTGCAAGCCCGCGCCGCCGCTCGGATCGGAAGCGGCGAAAGCAAGGACGATCGGAGGGGTTTCGCGCTGGTTTGGCATGAGGGAGATCGAGGGATATAGGGAGCTTAGTTGAAGGCTGGATTTTAACCCAATTGCCAGGAAATCTCCCGCCATTTTCGAATTCCGTCAAATGGGCGGGCCTGTCCGACTGTTTCAACCCGGATTATCCATTGGAATGTTCGTGCCTGTAGGAGCGCCGCCCCCGGCGCGAATGCGGTCGCAAATCGCGGCGAGGGCGCCGCTCCTACAGCGGTGTTTTGGCTCTAATGGATTATCTGGGATTAAGTTGCTTATTTGTGTTAATCCGTTAACATCCAAGCAGATTCTCGGTGAAATTGTTTTTAAAGGCCAAATCGCCTCAGGGCCAACCATGAAACCACCTGGCAAGTTACCCGAAAAGCACCTCGTCACCTGGCTGGTGATCGCGCTTGCCGTGATCGCCGCAACGGCCTTGCTGCTGCCCCACCATTTTACCCTCGGCCTGGCGAGGTTCCTGCCGCTGCACACCGCCATGGAAGCGTTCACCATCGTGGTGGCGATGCTGGTCTTCACCGTCGGCGTCAGCGATTACGCCGGGAAAACCAGCGCCAACCTGATACTGCTGTCGTGCGCATTCCTCGTCGTCGGCCTGCTCGATTTCGGCCACACGCTCTCCTATGCCGGTATGCCGGATTTCGTGACCGCCAGCGGCCCCGAAAAAGCCATTCACTTCTGGCTGGCGGCGCGGGTGGTAGCGGCACTCGCCTTATTGGCGATTGCCGTGCTGCCGTGGCAACGGGAAGAGGGAACGCGGCGGCTGCAAACGGCTGGCCTGACGGCGGCGCTGATGGTGGTTGCCGCCGTGTACTGGCTGATCCTGTTCCATCAGGACATCCTGCCGCGGGTCTTCGACCCCGCCACCGGGTTGACCCCGTTCAAGCGCGGCATGGAATATTTCATCGTCGGCATTTATGCGCTTACCGCAGTCATTTTTTACCGCCACAAACAAACGCCACAGCCTTACGATGCCGGCATGCTGTTCGCGGCGGTCGCGGTGGCCGGATTAAGCGAACTTTTTTTCGCCGCCTATTCGGAAGTGACCGACCTAACGAACTTGCTGGGCCACGTTTACAAGGTCATCGCCTACTATCTGCTGTATCGCGCCGTTTTTGCCCACAGCATCCGTCGGCCTTATCGGCTGCTGTTCAAGTCCGAGCAGAGCCTGCGCGAGAGCGAAGGGCGATTGATGCGCATCCTGGAGGGCAGCGCCGACGGTTTCTGGGATCGCGATCTGACGACGGGCACGGTGGAATACAGCGGACGCTGGGCCGAGATGCTGGGATACCGTCCGGAGGAAATCGCGCCGCAAAGCGATGTTTGGGAAACCCGGATTCATCCCGATGACCGGGAGAGGGTACTCAAGAGTCGTGCCGACTATCTGGCCGGCCTGTCTCCCCGTTACGATGCCGAGTTCCGGATGCGCGCAAAATCCGGGGAATGGCGCTGGATCAGGAGCCGAGGCAAGATTACGCTGCGGGATGCAGAGGGGAAACCGCTACGCATCTCCGGCGCCCACACCGATATTACCGAACAAAAATCGGCCGCAGAAAATCTCGCCCTCGTCAAACGCCAGAACGAAATGATCCTGAACGCCACCGGCGAAGGGATTTGCGGCGTGGACGCATACGGAACCATCATCTTCGCCAACCCGGCTGCGGCCAGAATACTCGGCTATTCGGTGACGGAATTATTCGGGCGTTCCCTGCACGGCACCTCGCACCACACCAAGCCTGACGGCAGCCCCTACCCCGCCGCAGATTGCCCGATCCTGGCTTCGCTGAATAACGGCATGGTCTGCCATGAGGGCGACGAATTCTACTGGCGCAAGGACGGCAGCATCTTCCCGGTGGAGTACACCAGCACGCCGATTATCGATGAGGGGGAAACCATCGGCGCCGTGGTGATGTTCAGCGACATCACGCGCCGACGCCAGGCGGAAGAATCCTTGCGCCACTGGCAGCAATTCGTCGAACACGCCGCATGGGGCATGGCGATCGGCGATTTCGAGAGCCGCACGATTGGACTGGTCAACCCGGCCTATGCACACATGCACGGATACCGCACCGAGGAGATCGTCGGCATGTCCGCATGGGAACTTTACGCGCCGGAAAGCCGCTCCGAGCTGCCGCGTCTGCACGAGGCGCTGAAAAAAGCCAGGCATCTGAGCTTCGAATGCGCGAGGCTGCGCAAGGACGGCAGCACTTTCCCCGCCTTGGTGGACATTGCGATTCTCTATGACGCGCAGGGCAAGGCGGAAAGCTATATCGCCAACGTGCAGGACATCACCGAGCGCAAGCGCGCGCAACAACAACTGCGCGAACTCTCGGCGCACCTCCAGACCGTGCGCGAGGAGGAAAAAGCCAGCATCGCGCGGGAAATCCACGACGATCTGGGCGGAACGCTCACCGCCCTCAAGATGGACGTGTACTGGCTGGCGCGCAAGCTGCCGGCGGCGAAAGAAATGGTGCCGTTGCTGGCGCGCGTCGAATCCATGTCCGGCCTGCTCGACAGCGCAGTGACGGCCGCCCGGCGCATCATCACCGAACTGCGTCCGACCATGCTCGACGATCTCGGCTTGCTGGCGGCGCTCGAATGGCAGTGCGGGCAATTCCACAAGCGTACCGGCATCGAATGCAGGGTCGTCGGCAGCGAGAACCGGGGCGACGAAGGCGGGTTGGACAGGACACGATCGATCAACCTGTTCCGCATCTTCCAGGAAGCGCTGACCAATGTCTCGCGGCATTCCGAGGCATCCAGGGTGGAAGTCGAATTCCACCACGGTGACGACGAGATTATCCTGTCGATCAGCGACAACGGTCGCGGCCTGCCGGAAGGGCATACAGCTTCCCCGACTTCCTACGGCATGCGCGGCATGTCCGAGCGCGTCGAGCACCTGGGCGGCAGGATCAAATTCGACAGCCCGCCCGGCGGCGGATTGAGGGTGACGGTGAGATTGCCGCTGCCTGCGGACGGCAAAGAAACAGGCGATTGATGCGGTTCGTGCCCCATCGCAATTACAAAAATGTAAGAATCGATAAATGCAGAGTCGCGTGCCTTTCCCTGTATTATAAGGAGGCGCCACGGGGATGGCAGAAGGAGTCAAGTGAACGGAGAAACACAAACCCTTGCGGGAACCAAGGTGATGGTGATTGATGACAGCAACACCATTCGCCGCAGCGCCGAGATTTTTCTGGTCAAGGCCGGGTGTGAGGTTATCCTCGCAGAAGACGGGTTTGACGCCCTGTCCAAGATTGCGGATCATCAACCCGATGTCATTTTCGTCGATATCATGATGCCGCGCCTGGATGGCTACCAGACTTGTGCGCTGATCAAGAAAAACCCAAAATTCAAAGGCACTCCCGTTATCATGCTATCCAGCAAGGATGGTTTGTTCGACCGCGCTCGCGGCAGGATGGTGGGGTCCGATGAATATTTGACCAAACCTTTTACCATGGAAAGTCTGCTTAAAACCGTGGGTCAGTACATGGCCCAGCGCAGTGTCAGCTAGAGAGGGAACAAATGGCTATCAATAAGATTATGGTCGTGGATGATTCGCCTACCGAAAGATTCTTCCTTGGCGGCTTGCTGAGTAAACAGGGATACCAGGTGGTTACCGCCGAAAATGGCGAGGAGGCAATCACCAAAGCCAAGCAGGAAAAGCCCGACTTGATCATCATGGATGTGGTGATGCCGGGCCTGAATGGCTTCCAGGCGACACGGGCGATCTCCAAGGATGATGAAACCAAGGATATTCCCGTCATCATGTGTACCACCAAGGGGCAGGAAACCGATAAGGTATGGGGAATGCGGCAGGGCGCCAAGGATTACATCGTCAAACCGGTGAACCAGGACGAGCTGCTGAAAAAGATAATGGCACTCGGTTAATCTTCATTTTCCCGCACTTTGCTTGGGGCTTATTCGAATTCTCGATAAAAACGCGAATAATTATTGCATCCCGTAGGAGCGGCCTTGGCCGCGATAACCACTGTATCGCGGCCAAGGCC
>JAUYEK010000146.1 GCA_030691435.1 Sulfuricella sp.
GCATGGCGACGGTGCTGTGGGCCTATCTGCGCAACCCCGGCTTCAAGAAGGACGGGGTGGACTACCACACCAGCGCCGACCTGACCGGCCAGGCCAACCACCTCGCCGCCACCATCGAGGCGGATATCGTCAAGCAGAAGCAGGCCGAGAACAACGGCGGCTACACCGCCATCAAGTTCGGCAAGACCCATCCCAAGGTATATTCCGAACTGACCAGCGACCACCCGATCGACCTGGTGCGCTACCAGGTCGCCAACTGCTACATGGGGCGGGCGGGCATGATCAACTCCGGCGGCGCTTCGGGCGAGGACGACTTGGGCCAGGCAGTGCGCACCGCGGTGATCAACAAGCGCGCCGGCGGCATGGGGCTGATCTCGGGCCGCAAGGCGTTCCAGAAGCCGATGGGGGACGGCATTATCCTGCTCAATGCGATCCAGGACGTGTATCTGGCGAAGGACGTGAGTATTGCGTAAGGGAATGCGCAACGGCTGAAATGTGTGTCGTCAGCCGGTGAGCCCCAGATCTTTCGTATAGGTGTTGCTGGGATACTGGAAGCCGACAGGCCCGTCCGGTTCCGCATGGACGAACTGGTGGACGAACGGGTCGGTGGAGGCGAGCAGTTCCGCCGCCGCGCCCTCGGCCACCACCACGCCGTCATGGATGAAGTAGACGTAGTCGACGACCTTCAGGGATTCCGACACGTCGTAGGTCACCACCACCGAGGTCACGCCCAGCGCATCGTTCAGGCGCCGGATCAGGTTGGCGATGGTGTTGAGCGAGATCGGATCGAGACCGGCGAAGGGCTCGTCGTAGATGATCAACGTGGGGTCCAGCGCGATTGCGCGGGCCAGCGCCACGCGCCGCTCCATGCCGCCCGACAGCTCGCTCGGCATCAGGGCGTGGGCGCCGCGCAGGCCGACTGCGTGGAGTTTCAGCAACACCAGATCGCGGATCACCCCCTCCGGGAGGTCGGTGTGTTCGCGCATCGGGAACGCAATATTGTCGAAAACCGACAGATCGCTGAACAGCCCGCTCACCTGGAACATCATGCCCATTTCCCGGCGCATGGCGTACAGGCCATCGTTGTCGAGTTCGTGGATGACCTGGCCTTCAACCTTGACGCTGCCGCGCGACGGCCTGATCTGCCCGCCGATATGGCGAAGCAGGGTGGACTTGCCGCACCCGCTCACCCCCAGAATGGCGACGATTTTCCCGCGTGGGATGGTGAGGTTGATGCCTTTAAGTATCGGTCGGTTGCCATAGGCGAAATGAAGATCGCTGATCTCGACCAGGTTTTCCGGGGATTGCTCCAAAGTTTCGCCTCCTTGGCTGATTCGGGTCATTGTCTGAATGACATTATCCATTATCTTGTCGCATGTTGCTAAAAACGGCAGTTTATCCACGGATGAACACAGATGCACACGGATTATCAATGGGTTGCATGAAAGTGTGCAGCCTACCCTCGGGTAGCTAACGGTTTAGGTTCAACCGTTTGTTTTATCTGTGTAAATCTGTGTTCATCCGTGGATAACAGCGGTTATTAGCAATTTGCTACGCAACCTGCCCCGCCACCCAGCCCGACGACCACGCCCACTGGAAGTTGTAGCCGCCGAGCCAGCCGGTGATGTCAACCACTTCGCCGATGAAATAGAGTCCTGGCGCCGGCTTGGCCTCCATGGTTTTCGACGAAAGTTCGCCGGTATCGACGCCGCCCAGCGTGACTTCGGCCTTGGCGTAGCCCAGCGTGCCGGATGGCAGCAGCGCCCATCCCTTGAGGGCCTGCGCGGCGGCATCGAGTTCGCGCTGGGAGAGTTCGTTCACCGGCTTCGCCCAGCCGAACAGCGCGCACCATTCATGCGCAAAGCGGCGCGGCAGCTGTTCGGCAAGCAGATTGGACAGCAACGCCTTGCTGTGGCGGTGCTCCGCCAGCCAGGCTGACGCGTCGAGGTCGGGAAACAGGTCGATTTCAACCGGCTGTTTCTTTCCGCCGCCATACTCCTGCATCTGCCAGTAGCTCGAAATCTGCAGGATGGCCGGGCCGGAAAGGCCGCGGTGCGTGATCAGCACATTTTCGCGGAACGAGCCGCCATCGCAGTGGGTGCCGGCATCGAGCGACGACCCGGCGAGCGGCTTGAGCGGGCCCAGCGTCTCCGGCGCGAGCGCCAGCGGCACCAGCGCGGGCTTGGGCGGCACCACGCGCAGGCCGAATTGTTCCGCGATCTTGTAGCCGAAAGGGCTGGCGCCGATTTGCGGAGCGGCGAGGCCACCGGTGGCGATCGCCAGCGACTGGCAACGAAAGGTGCCGAGCTCGGTGGCGACCGCGAAGCGCAAGCCTTCCTCATGGTTTTCGATGCGTTCGACGTGGTGTACCGGGCACGGCATCGCCCACTGCACCCCGGCGTCGTCGCAGCCGTCCTTGAGCATGTCTATGATGTCTTGCGCCGTATCGTCGCAGAAAAGCTGGCCGTGCTCCCGCTCGTGGTAGGAAATGCGGCGCCGCTCGATCATCGCGATGAAGTCGCGCTGCGAGAAGCGGGCGAGCGCCGAGCGGCAGAAATGAGGGTTCTGCGAGAGATAGTTCTCTGCGCCTACGTTGCGGTTGGTAAAATTGCAGCGTCCGCCGCCGGAAATGCGGATGCGCTCGCCGAGTCTGGCGGAGTGGTCGATGATCAATACGCGCCGGCCACGGCGTCCGGCCTGTGCGGCACACATCATGCCGGCGGCGCCTGCGCCGATTACGATGACATCGAAATGCATGGAAAGCGAAATGATTTAAGCGATAGAGAGGATGCTGTCGCCGTGAAGTCGAAACGGCTGGATTCTGTGCTTATTGCTGCGTTTTGATGCGGCATGATCGGATAACGCGGGTTGCGGAGATCCTGCGCAAGAGGGGCTCGCTGAAAGAACAAGGGCGGCCGAGGAGGCCGCCCTCATGAACTATTTCAATTACTTCTTTTTGGCTTTGACGCCTGCAACAGCGTCTTTCAGCTTGCTGCCAACCTTGAATTTGGCGACCTTCTTGGCGGGAATCTTCAGTTCCTTGCCGGTGGCAGGGTTGCGGCCAGTGCGTGCGGCGCGCTGTTCAACGGCAAAGGTGCCGAAGCCGATCAGCTGGACATTGTTGCCCTTGGCCATGGCATTCTGGACAGTGGCCATCAGTGCGTTCAAGGTGTCTTCGGTCTGGCCCTTGGTTTGCTTGGTGTATTTGGCTCCGGCATCGATCAATTCTGCTTTGTTCATGTTGTTAGCTCCCGTTGTGGTTGATTAAAGCAAATACATTGTAGGTGAAATTTGGCAGCAAGCCAATCGGCAATGAATAAATGCTGGCGAGATATTTTGCGCCGCGCGGTCGCCGTGTCTAATTGGCTTGAACACCGCAATACTTTACTCCAGATTCCATGGTTCAAGCTAGTGGTACATCACGTTGGATGTATTTGGCGGTTTATACTGGGAGTCGATGTGTGATTAATGGAAAACCAATGAGCAAACTTTACGTCTCGACCTACCTGGGCAACCGGTTCTATCCGCTGGAGCCGCGCATCGACGATGTGGATATCGAAGACATCGCGCATGGCCTGGCCTACCAGTGCCGCTTCAACGGCCAGACCAACGCCTTCTACTCGGTCGCCCAGCACAGCCTGATCGTCGCCTCGCTGGTGCCGGAAGATCTGCGCTTCGCCGCCTTGCTCCACGATGCAGCCGAAGCCTACCTCGGGGACATGGTGAAACCGCTCAAGGTGCTGTTGCCCGCCTTCTCGGAAATCGAGGACAACGTCAGCCGTATCATCGGCGAGCGCTTCGGGGTTGACCTGAACCACAATCCCGTCGTCAAGCAAGCCGACCTGATCGCGTTGGCCACGGAGAAGCGCGACCTGATGCCGTATTCCGTCGAGGAATGGGCCTATCTGATCGGGGTGGAGCCGATGGGGGTGGCGATTCTGCCCATGGCGCCGGATGTGGCCAAGCAGGAATTCATGCGGGAGTTCGAGCGGATGCACCATTGAAGGGCAACTGATTTAGACGTAGTTCGTCTCCCTGCCGCGCCCCCAAAATTACTGATATAGTTTCAGCTGACCATCAGCCAGCCAACCGCCATGACCAAACAACCCGATCACGCGCGGCTCGACCGCGTTATCGCCGAAGCACGCCGGCAGAGCAGCGAGCGAGAGGCCACTTACCGCGAGCGGGCGCTCAAATTATTTCCATGGATTTGCGGGCGGTGTGGCCGCGAGTTTGCCGGGGTGCGACTGAAAGAATTGACGGTACACCACAAAGACCACAATCACGACAACAACCCGCTGGATGGCAGCAACTGGGAACTGCTCTGCCTGTATTGCCACGATAACGAGCATTCCCGCGTTATGGATGAGGCGGTGAGGGGGAGAAGCTCCGGCGATCAGGCCTCCGTGGCAACCCATAATCCATTCGCCGACCTGAAAGCGAGGCTGGGAGGGAAGGGTTGATGGCCTTGCCAGTGGCGGATTACAAGCCGAGTTTGCATTTGGCGCGTTCAACGCAGCTATTCATCTGCGCCTTCGGCGCCTTCTGCAGCGCGCGAAAAAATTCGTGCGGAACGGCGCTCAGGCAATATTGCTGCCTGATATCCGACACCATCCTTACCCACAGATGGGCGGTCATTTCCGCGTCAGCCAGGGCGCGGTGATGGCGGATCGCCGATGGAAGCCCCAGATGCCTGACCAGCGTTCCCAGCTTGTGATCGGGGGCGGTCGGATAAATCCGGCGTGCCAGCAACATCGAACAGGCAAATTCCTGCCGCCGCTGCTGGTTAATCCTCAACCACTCGGCATCCAGAAACCGGCTGTCGAACGAAGCATTGTGCGCCACCAGGGGCACGTCGCCGACAAACTCCGCCAGCGCGCTCATCACCTCCGCTGCCGGCGGCGCCTTGCGGATCATGGCGTTGGATATCCCGGTCAGCGCTTCGATAAATGCAGGAATGTGCGCGCCCGCATTCATCAGGCTTTGGTAGCGATCGACGATCTTGCCGCCCTCCACGACAACAACCGCCACCTCGGTCGCCCGGTCTCCCATGGCTGGCGATAGTCCTGTTGTTTCAAAGTCGATGACCGCCACGGTTTCCATACATATCCTATCGAGGGGCAATAATTTCAGACGGAATCAACCCTTGAGCCTTCTGGCTGGGCAGTTCCGCCGATCTGTGGCAACATGGGCTTTTCCGAAACTCAGGCGAATTCTCATGGGAAACAGATTCATCCGCGCGGCGTTGTGGGCATCCGCAGGCCTACCCTTGCTGCTTTCGGGCTGCGGCAGCGTCAATGTCAACCTCTGGCCGTTCGGCGGGGAAGGTGCGCAGGATCGGCCCATGAAGCCGCCCAATTCGACCGAATACCAGTGCAATGGCGGCAAGCGTTTCTATGTGCGCAGCCTGGATAACGGCGCTGCGGCGTGGCTGATCTATCCCGATCGCCAGGTTCGCCTCGACAAGGTCAGCTCGACCTCCGGCGCGCGCTACAGCAACGGCATCGCCATGCTCGAGATCAACGGCAACGAGGCGACGCTTGCCGACGGCCCGGCCATCTCGTACACCGGCTGCAAGGCGGCGGGGAGCAAGTAAGCGCCGCTTCGGCCTAGCCAACCCGACCGACCGATCAGCCGGTTTCCAGCGTGGTATCCAGGCCGGTCACGGCCATCAGGATATCGTTGGTCAATTCCTCGTCCTCGTCGGTCCAGGTCGCATCCACGTCATTTTCCTCGGTAGCCAGTGGCGCGATGTCGAAATCGATAAACCGGTCGCCGATTTTCAGCGCCTGGATGCCCGACTGGTGTTCGACAATCTCCCAGTCGTCCGGAATTTCCAGCTCTGCATGGATGTGGACGGTCAGTTTTTTCATGGTGGCTTTCCCTGTAATTGATTTCCCATCCTAGCACGGCATGAGCATGTGCCGTCGTAAATCCCCGATGTCTGGCCGACCAGGTCGATGATTCGGCGGCGCAGCGGATCAGGCCCCAGCACCTCCACCTCCGGGCCGAATTTCAGGATATCCATCACCAGTTCGCGGTCGTCGCTGTAGGGCACTTTCAGAATGTAGCGCCCCTCGTCGTCGAAGCGCGACTTCTGCTCCGGGTGCCAGGCTTCGCGGCTCACCCAGCGCGCGCGCTGCGGCGTGAAACGCAGTTCCGCCCACTTCACTTCCTTCCCCGAGAAAATCCCGTAGCCGGTGCCCAATATTTCGTCGAGCTCCTGTTCGCTGACATCCAGCGCCTGCTCGTTGAGCAGCCTCACCCGGCGGATGGCGTCCAGCGAGAAGCTGCGGATGCCGTTGCGCATATGGCACCAGGCATCCAGATACCAGTTGTCCCGGTAGTGAGTCAGGCGCTGGGGAGACAGCACCCGGTTCTGCGTTTCATCCCGGCTGCGGGTGTAGTAGCTGATCTCCAGTTTCTTGCGCTGGAGAACGGCGGTTGCGATCGGGGAGAAATGTTCGGGCTCGTAGGCGCGGGCGTTGACGCGCAGGATGCGGATGCGCTTTTCGACCGAATCCATCGGGATCTCAGCCGATTCCAGCAGCAGTTTCAGGCGGGTTAGCAGCGGGTCGACATGGGGAGAAAGCAGGCCTGGCCCCAGGTTCTGCAACAAGTGCTGCATGGTGAGCAGGGCGTGGATTTCCGAGGCGTT
>JAUYEK010000164.1 GCA_030691435.1 Sulfuricella sp.
TTTTATCTTGAGCAGTTGAGAACTGTGTTTGGTAATCTGATATGAGTGTTGCGAGTCGCTGCTGTTCAGTAGCTAGCGTTTCCTCCAGATCGACAAGCTTGGTGCCATTGGCATCGCTCGCTGCCTTGAGTTTAAGTTGCGTAGCCAATGCTTCTTGCAAGTGTTTTTCTAGGGCCGACCTATATGAGGAAACTGACTCGCTTATTATCGTTAGTTCGTCAGAAGAGTTGAGAGCGAGAATCGCGGGTAAAGCAGCCAGAAGATCATCTGCTTTTACGTTGGCGTTGGCTATGTGTGTTGCATTGCCATTAGTTGTAAATGCCTCAATCTCTGCCCTAGCGTTAGACAGAGCGGTATTTAACGTAGTGAGAGGACGTGGCTCTACAAGGAATGGGTCTACTGCGGCTAATCGCTTGCCACAAAACCCGAGAACAACACGTAGCCGTTCTAGGCCATCAATTACAGTGCTGTCATTTCCTTCCCGCGCCGCCGCTTGGTCAATTGAGGGGCCAAGCAAGTTAAGCTCGGTCCATATTTGGTGAGTTTTGATTCGTTCAGACCACTGGCTCATATCCCACTCATCCCTTATGAATTCTTGATGCAATCACCCCTGCAATGTGAAGCACATTGCGATGCTAAAACGGCGGATGGGAAGATCTAGAGTGCGATTGCCAAAGCAATTACTTTATTGGCTTGTGCTAGTGAGTCGCTCACATCGTCTTTCTTGATTATAGTGTCCAGTTCGTAATCTGCCCGTGTCCGCTGGCTCTTGATGTCAATCAACATTTCCTTGATAAGTCTTTTGTCCGTGCGCTTTGGTTCAATAGTTTTCGACCAACCGTCATAGGCATCAATTACTTTGCTATGGGAAGATTTATCGCGTGCCTTAAGGTCGGGTTTGCGCTGCTCTGGCAACGCGCTGAATGCGGTATGCAAAGCGGCATAATAAGCCCGCGAAATCGCGCTGCGCATGTCTGCCTCATATTGACTGCCGGATAGGTTTTTTGCGGTTTGCAGAAAATCCTGCGGGTTCATGTTGCACGGTTCCTGCCGAAGCGCACACTTAGATGTGGTGATTGATTGGGCACCTGATCCAGCATAATTTCAAACAGCTGCCTGTTGAAATTCCAAATTTCCTCGTTAGTCAGATTCAAGTTAATGCACAACGAAAGAAATCCTTCATCTTCCTCATCGGCAATCAGTTCCTGATCAACAAAATGAACTTGCTTGCTGCGCAAGAAATCGCAAGCTATCTGAACCAACTGCATTATTTCTTCGTCAGCGATGCCAGTATTCTTTTGCATCGTTGCTGCCTTGATTAAATCTGCGTAAGCACCGGCATCCGTCGGGGCAAGTTTTCTGTAGGTTTCAACCAAGGAATCCGCCATCGTGATTCCCCCGGATTGTGCTGTGTAGTTGATGGCAGTTTGTATGGCCTCAAGATCACCATCGCCTAATGATGCCGCAATCCGTGCCTGATCCGCAGCTTCTCTAACCCTCGAAACATGGAGCAACGAACATGCATAATTCCTGTGCATAAGCACGTCGTTGCACAATTGAATGGAATTTTGGTGGTAGCTATCCATCAGCTCTTCATTGCCTGAAACCGCCTCCAGCGCACCTAGTGTTGCGTAACCAAATGCTGCATCAATCGGAATGGAGCTTTTTATTGTTCGCTCCAACCTGTCATGGGTAAATTTATCAGGTGGCAGATGCGTTGCAGCAATAGCAGTAATTTCATCAAGTGCTTTGTTGGCAGCCAATAATGGCGCTGAGGATTGCTGAGTCATGTTCGAATCCTAACGTAAAAGCAGTATTTCAGGAAGTCTCGTCCGCTTACTTTCGATTGCCCGCCATCCATATATCATCATTAATAGCGCTGATAAGTGTAATGCAGCTAATGGCACGACTGCGACATAGCCGCATTTGCAAATCAACCCCATGACGGATACGCTATTTATTCAACTCTGCAATCAATTCCTCGCGATGAACCACTGCCGTACCTAACTTGCCGACCACGATGCCGGCGGCGAGATTGGCGACATGCACCGCCGCCGACATATCGGAACCGCCCGCCAGCATCACGCCCAAGGTGGCGATCACGGTATCGCCTGCGCCGCTTACGTCGTAAACCTCACGCGCCAGGGCGTGTTCGTGCACCGCGCCCGCTTCGCGGTAGAGCGTCATTCCCTCTTCGCTGCGGGTCACCAGCAACGCCTGCAAATCGAGGTCGTGGCGCAGTTGCTGCGCTTTCTTCGCCAGTTCTTCCTCGGTTTTCCAGCTCCCCGCCACTTCGCGGAACTCACCGCGGTTAGGCGTGAGCAGGGTGGCGCCGCGGTAGCGCGCGTAATCATCGCCCTTGGGATCGACCAGCACCGGTTTGTGCATGGCATTGGCCAGATCGATCATCTGACGGATATGGGTCAACCCACCCTTGCCGTAATCCGACAAGATCACCACATCGGCATCGGCCAGCATTTTCTCGAAATCCGCCAGCTTGCTGAGCAGCACTTCGTGGCTCGGGGAAGTCTCGAAATCGATACGCAGCAACTGCTGCTGCCGCCCGATCACGCGCAGCTTGATAGTGGTATCCAGGCCCGCGTCGCGGTGCAGCACCACGTTGACATTCTCGTTGTGCAGCAGGCGGGCCAGGCTGTCGCCCGCCTCGTCCTTGCCCGCCACCGACAGCAGGGAAACCCTGGCGCCCAGCGCAGCGGCATTGCGTGCCACGTTGGCGGCGCCGCCCGGCCGTTCCTCGGTGCGACTGACATGCACCACCGGCACCGGCGCCTCGGGCGAGATCCGGCTTACCTCGCCGAACCAGTAGCGGTCGAGCATGATATCGCCGACGACTAGAACGCGGGCATTTTCAAAGTTAGGTAATTTCATAGATTAGCAATGAGTCATGGGCAATGGGTAATGGACGGAGATTTTCATCACCCATCCCTCATCACCCATTACGTTTTTTACAAGCGCCCGATGGCGAAATACTCGATCCCGGCGGCCCGCACATCCTTCGGCTCGTACAGGTTGCGGCCGTCGAAGATCACCGGGTTCTTGAGCTTGGCTTTGAGCGCGGCGAAATCCGGCGCGCGGAACACTTGCCACTCGGTGACGATGGCCAGGGCATCCGCACCTTCCAGCGCAGCCATCTGCGTATCCACCAGTTTCAGGCGGGGATCGTTGCCGAAGATTCGCGTGGCCTCGTGCATCGCCACCGGGTCGTACGCCGTCACGCTGGCGCCGCGTTCCCACAACCCCTGGATCAGCACGCGGCTGGGAGCATCGCGCATATCGTCGGTGTTGGGTTTGAAGGCGAGGCCCCACAGGGCGAAGTTCCTGCCGCTAAGATCGTTGCCGAATTTGGCGGTGATCTTGTCGAGCAGCACTTCCTTCTGGCGCTCGTTAGCCAACTCCACGGCATTGAGGATACGCAGCTCGCTGCCGTATTCCTTGGCGGTACGCTGCATGGCCTGCACGTCCTTGGGGAAGCAGGAACCGCCATAGCCGCAGCCGGCATAGAGGAAATGGTAGCCGATGCGCGGGTCGGAGCCGATGCCGTGGCGCACGTTCTCGATGTCCGCGCCCATTTTCTCGGCCAGCAAGGCCAGCTCGTTCATGAACGAGATACGGGTGGCGAGCATGGCGTTGGCGGCGTACTTGGTCAGCTCGGCGGACTTGATGTCCATCACGATCAGGCGGTCGTGGTTGCGGTTAAAGGGCGCATACAGCGAGCGCATCAGCTCCACGGCACGGGCGTCGTCGACGCCGAGCACGATACGGTCGGGGCGCATGAAGTCGTCCACCGCGGCACCTTCCTTGAGGAATTCCGGGTTGGAAGCGATGCTGAATTCGAACTGGGCGCCACGCTTGCTCAACTCTTCCTGGACTGCGGCACGGACTTTGTCGGCGGTACCCACCGGCACCGTGGACTTGTCAACGATCACCTTGTATTCCTGCATGTTCTGGCCGATGGCACGCGCGGCGGCGACCACGTACTGCAGGTCGGCGGAGCCGTCCTCGTCCGGCGGCGTGCCCACGGCGATAAACTGGATCGCGCCGTGCTTTGCGCTCTCGGCCACGTCGGTGGTAAAGCGCAGCCGGCCTGCGGCCACGTTACGCTTGACCATGTCTTCCAGGCCCGGCTCGTAAATCGGAATGCCGCCCTGCTTGAGAATGTTGATCTTGTTCACATCCACGTCCAGGCACAATACGTCATTGCCCACTTCGGCCAGGCAGGTGCCTGTCACCAGGCCGACATAGCCGGTGCCGATCACGCTAACTTTCATTGATTCACTCCGATAATTTCAAGGTTGATTTGCTGTATAGCCCGCAGGGGGTCGGCCGCCTTGGTAATGGGCCGACCGATCACCAGATAATCCGAGCCAAGGCGGATTGCCTCCACCGGCGTGACGATCCGCACCTGGTCGTCCTGCGAAGCATTCGCCGGGCGAATGCCGGGCGTCACCAGGCAGAAATCCGCCCCCAGTTCCTGCCGCAGCGGTTGCGCCTCCTGCGCGGAGCACACGACCCCATCCAGGCCGCTGGCCTGCGCCAGCTTTGCCAGCCGCAACACCGTTTCGCGCGGTTCGCCGGGAATGCCCAATTCATTCAAATCCGCCTGCCCCATGCTGGTCAGCACGGTCACCGCGATCAGCTTGGGCCGTGAGGCCACGCTTTCCAGAGCTTCGCGCGCCGCTTCCATCATGCGATGCCCGCCCAGCGCATGGACATTGACCATCCACACGCCAAGCCGGGCGGCTGCTTTGCAGGCGCTTGCCACGGTGTTGGGGATATCGTGAAACTTCAAGTCGAGGAAAACCTCGAATCCGCGCTGAATGAGCGTTTCCACCAGCACCGGACCGCAGACGGTGAACATTTCCTTGCCCACCTTGAGCCGGCACAGCCTGGGATCGAGCCTGTCCACCAGCGCCAGTGCGTCCTTCTGAACAGCGAAATCGAGAGCGACGATGATTTTGGGATCATTCATTTTCATTCTTCTTGATCCATCTGATCTTGCCACAGAGAGCACAGAGCACACAGAGAGAGAAGAACCCCGCATTTCTCTGTGATCTCTGTGCACTCTGTGGCCGGCTTTTCATATTGGTTATGCGAGTTCACATCAAGTCCTGCATACTGGCCTTGACCAGCACTTCGGTTTCCTCGCTGCGACGCGGCGGATAGGTTTCCCACTTGCCGCAGGCGGGGCAATGCCAGAAATACTGGCGCGCCCTGAATCCACAGTTTTCGCAACGATACAACGCCAGCCCGGCGGAGTGCTGATGAATCAGATTATGCACCAACTGCAAATCCTGCCTGCGCTCGGCGGGAGCCTCCATCAGTTGCGCCTCCAGCAGCCGGTCGAGGCCGCGCATGCTGGGATTGCGTCGCAGTTCGTCGCGCGCCAGCCGGTAGGCGACCTGCGCTCCCTCGGTTTCCAGTACTGCCTGGAAGATCACGTTCAGCATATCCAGCGAGCCGTAGCGAGCAAGGTAGCCGCGTAGCAGATCCATGCCTTCGGCAAACCGGTCGAGCGCGCGATGGCTCGCCAGAAGGCGCTCCGCGACCAAAGCGAGGTGCGCCGGATTTTGCGTTTCCACCCGCTTCCAGCACTGGATCGCAGCCTCGTGCCGCCCTTCGGCGATTTCAATGTCGCCATGCAGGGTGTTGGCGCGCACGCTGTCGCGAT
>JAUYEK010000169.1 GCA_030691435.1 Sulfuricella sp.
AGGATTTCAGCTTCATGGGCGGATTCCTCATGGTCGGCATTCTGGTCGGTTTCCTGGCGGGACTCGGCGCAATGTTCTTCGAGTTGCCCGGCCTGTCGCTGGCGGTTTCGGCCATTTTTGTGCTGCTGATGTCGGGGCTGATCCTGTATGAAACCAGCAACATCATCCACGGCGGCGAAACCAACTACATCATGGCCACGGTCACGCTGTTCGTGTCGATCTTCAACCTGTTCACCAGCCTGCTGCACCTGCTGGGGTTCATGAACAGCAACGAATAGAACAGCGACACCCTGGAGACTGAACCATGAAACGCATCGTCCTGTTCCTCGCCACCAACCTCGCCATCGTGCTGGTGCTTTCACTCACCCTGCGGATTCTCGGGGTGGAGCCTTACCTCAACGAATCCGGGCTGAATCTCGGCAGCCTGCTGATTTTCGCCGCCGTAATGGGCATGGGCGGCTCCTTCATTTCGCTCGCCATTTCCAAGTGGAGCGCCAAGCGCATGATGGGCGCACGGGTGATAGAAACCCCCGAAACCCCCGGCGAAGCCTGGCTGGTGGAAACTGTGCGCCGTCAGGCGCAGATTGCCGGCATCGGCATGCCCGAAGTGGCGATTTTCGATTCGCCCGAGGTCAACGCCTTCGCCACCGGCATGAGCAAAAACAGCGCCCTGGTGGCGGTATCCACCGGACTGTTGCAGAACATGACCAAGGCCGAGACGGAAGCGGTGCTGGGGCACGAGATTTCCCATATCGCCAACGGCGACATGGTGACGCTGGCGCTGATCCAGGGCGTGGTCAATACCTTCGTGATGTTCCTGTCCCGCGTCATCGGCTATCTGGTGGACAAGGTGGTGTTCAAGACCGAGCGCGGCACCGGCCCGGCGTACTTCGTCACCATGATCGTCGCCGAGATGGTGCTGGGCATTCTCGCCTCGATCATCGTCATGTGGTTCTCGCGCCGGCGCGAGTTCATCGCCGATTCGGGCGGCGCGACACTGGCCGGAAAAGGCGCGATGATTGCCGCGCTGGAGCGCCTCAAGTCCCGGCACGAGCCGGAACCGCTGCCGGAAAAGATGGCCGCCTTCGGCATTTCCGGCGGCGTGGGTTCGGGCTTGAAGCGCCTGTTCATGACCCACCCGCCGCTGGATGAGCGTATTGCGGCGCTCAGGCAATCCGCCCAGCCATAACGGCGAGCTTCACGATGAAAACCCTTCCCGTTTTTTCCCTGATCTGCGTCATGGCACTGGCCGGTTGCGACAAAACGCCGGCACCTCCTCCGCCGCTTCCCGCCACCGCCGGACAGCCGGCGGGGGGCGGCATTTCCCGCTGGCTGGCGGAAGTTTCCGCCGGCATTTCGCTGCAAAAAAGTGAACATTACGCCGCCCTGCGCAAGCAGGGGCGGTCCCACAACGAAGCGCTCACCATCATGAAAGCTGCGCCAGCCGGCGCGAATTGACAATCTCGACGACGGATTCGGGGAAAGGCCATCCATGCTCAACCAGGAACTCCAGAAAAACATCCGCGCGGCGGCGAACATCCTGCTGCAAGGCGGCGTGGTCGTCTTTCCCACCGAAACGGTGTACGGGCTGGGCGCTGACGCCGCCAATCCGCAGGCGCTACGCCGGGTGTTCGAGATCAAGGGGCGCCCGCTCGACCACCCGCTGATCGTCCATATCGGCCATGTTTCCCTGCTGGATTACTGGGCCGGCGGAATACCGGACGGCGCGTGGCGGCTGGCCTCGCGTTTCTGGCCGGGGCCGCTCACCCTGATCCTGCCGCGCCGCGCCCATGTGTCGCGGCTCGTCACCGGCGGCCAGGATACGGTGGGGCTGCGCGTGCCAGACCACCCGGCGGCGCTCGCGCTGCTGCGGAAGATGGGCGCCAACAAGGGGCTAGCGGCGCCTTCCGCCAACCGTTTCGGGCGCGTCAGCCCGACCACGGCGGCGCATGTGCGCGCCGAACTGGGCGACTCGGTGGACATGATCCTGGAAGGCGGCTCCTGCCGGGTGGGGGTGGAGTCCACCATCGTCGGCTTCACCGGCAAGGTGCCGGTGCTGCTGCGCCCCGGCGGAATAGCCGTGTCGGCGCTGGAAGAAGTGCTCGGGGAAAATATTTCGCCGCCGGATACCGCAACGCCGTCCCTGCGCACACCGGGCAGCCTGCCATCCCACTACGCCCCGGTAACACCGCTTGAAGTCTGGCCCGCTCACGCGCTGGAACGGCGCGCCTGGGAACTTGCGGCGCAGGGACAGCGGGTGGCGCTTCTGGAACTGTTCGAAGAACCTTCGCCCTTTCTGGACAGCCCACGTCTGTTTCACTACCCCATGCCGGCGCGGGCGACGGCGTATGCCCGTGTGCTCTACGCCGCCCTGCACAACGCCGACGGTGCGCGTTTCGACCGCATCCTGGCCGAAGCGCCGCCGCAAACGGCGGATTGGCAGGTGGTGCATGACCGCCTGCGCCGCGCCGCCACGCTGTATTGCCTAACCGAAACCCTGGAGAACGCCCATGAAAAACTTGTCTGACATCAAAAACCCCGCCAAAAAGGTTGGCGGCAAACCGCTGGTCGGTATCCTCACCGGCAGCCCCAACGATCTGCCGACCGTGGTCAAGGTGCGCGACACCCTGACCGAACTGGGCATCCCCAGCGAAATCGTGGTGGCTTCGGCGCACCGCACCCCGGACAAGGTCATCGCCTACATCGAACGCGCCCACCGCGAAGGCGTGCAGGTGCTGATCGGCTGTGCCGGCATGGCGGCGCATCTGGCCGGAGTGATCGCTGGCCATACCCGCCTACCGGTGATCGGTTTGCCGCTCTCCGGGGGTATCCTGTCCGGCCTGGATGCTCTGCTCGCCACAGTGCAGAT